>JANYDY010000061.1 GCA_025363435.1 Betaproteobacteria bacterium | reverse complement strand
AACCGCATCGCACATCGGCATCGAGGAATGCGGCGCCGCCTATACCGAACACCCGGTCCTGCTTTCAAAAGGCGAACAGAAAACGCCCGAATACGCGAAGATCAATCCGCGCGGCAAGGTGCCGGCGCTCGCCGTCGACGGCCGCATCATTACAGAGAACACCGCGATTCTCAGCTACCTCGCGCGGCGCCATCCCGAGGCGAAATTGCTGCCGGCCGATCCGGTCGATGAAGCCAACTGCATCGGCACGATGGCGTGGTTCTCCAACGTCGTGCATCCGTCTTATCAGCGGCACATGCGGCCCGAGCGCTTCGCCGAAGGCGAGGCTGCGCAGGCGACAGTCAAGGACATGGGCAAAAAAACCTTCTGGACGAATCTCGAAGAAATCGACGGACTGCTCGCCGGCAAGCAATGGATCATGGGCGAGCAATTCACCGTCGCCGACGGCTATGCGTTGGTATTTTACGGCTGGGGGCTGCGCGGCGAACTGCCGATGGCGACGCTCGCCAATTACACCGCGTTCAAGGAGCGCATGCTCAAGCGGCCAAAAGTTTTGAAAGTCCTGCAGGCCGAACAGAGCGTGCTGCTGAAAGCGGCATAAAAAACGGGGAACGCTTGGTTCCCCGTTTTTGCGTGTGCGGAAGTCTTACTTCGGACGCACGAACTTGCGCACGTGCTTTATTTGCGCACGAACTTGCGCACGTTCATGCCACCGGTCTCCGCCATGTAGACATTGCCGGCAGCGTCGGCCGCCACGCCCTCGCCGACGCTCTGCGTATCCGGCTCGGCGCCCAGCCCCGGTATCAGTATCCTGACCATGCCGTCCTTCGCGCTGCCGATGCGGATGCCGCGCTTGAAGCCCGGGTTGATTTTCGCATTTGAGCCGTGATCGGCCACGTACAACGTGTCGCTGGCGTCGATGAAAATCCCGCTCGGCCGGCCGAACTGCTTCCACTCATCGAGCAGATTGCCGTCACCGTCGAAAATCTTGATCAAGCCGTTGCCGCGGTCGCCGACAAATACACGGCCCTGCGAATCGAGCGCGATCGCGTGCAATTCATCGAGTTCGCCGCGGCCTTTGCCTTTTTTGCCGAAGCTGCGGATGAATTTTCCGTCTTTCGAAAATTTTATTACGCGCGCATTCGAATCGCCGCCGTGGCCGTCGGCAACGTAGATGTCGCCGTTCGGCGCAACCGCCACCGCCGACGGGCGGTTGAACAGTTCGTTGCTGTTGCCGGCAACACCCGCCTTGCCGAGCGTCATCAGCACTTTGCCCTGCGGACTGAATTTGACGACGGTGTGGCCCTTGCTGCCTTTGCCTTCGGCATCGGTCGCATAGACATTGCCTTCGCGATCAACCGTCATGCCGTGCGGAAACACGAACAGGCCGGCGCCGAAAGAAGTCATTACGTTGCCATTGCGGTCGAAACGAAAAATCGGATTAAGGTTCGACTCGGCGCAATCGCGCGCGCCGCAACGCTCGAAGGCCCAGATATTGCCCTCGCGGTCGACGTCGACCGCCGAAGTCGAACCCCATTTGCGGCCGGCCGGATATTTGGCCCAGCCCTGTTCCAGCCGGTAGGGATTGTCCTGCGCGACAGCGTCGACCGGCGGCAATACCAGCGTGCCGGCAATGGCTGCAGCGATCAGTGCGTACAAATTACTGCGTTTCATATTGCTTCCCCCAGGTTTGATGAACCGTTCAGACGGTTTTCGGAAAATCGTAAAGCGTTTCTGGATTGGCGACGAGGATGCGATTGCGCGTCGCCGCATCGGGCGCCCACACCGTCATTAAATCGAAAAGCAGCGCATCGTCAGGCTTGTTGTCTTCGCGCTCGGTCGGATGCGGCCAGTCGCTGCCCCACACCAGACGCTCGGGCGCCGCCTTGACGAAGGCCTGCGCGGTTTTCGTCGCATCGGGATAATCGGGCGGCCCGATTTTCGTATTTGAATACGCGCCCGACAGCTTGACCCAGGTGCGACCCTTGTCGATCAGCTCGCGGATGATGGCATGCGAAGGATGCGCGGCGCCCTCCGGCAGCGGCGGATTACCGAGGTGATCGAATACCAGCACGGTCGGCAGCCGCCGCAGCACGTCAGCGAGTTCGACGACCTGCACGCCTTCCATGTTGAACTGGATATGCCAGCCGAGATCGGCAACGCGTTTCGCCAGCGGCTCTATCATCTCGGGCTGCACGACGCGGCTTTTCGGATCGCCGATGGAAAAGCGGATACCGCGCACGCCTGCTTCGTGAAAGCGCTTGAGATCGGCGTCAGTGATCGTCGGCCGCACCACCGCAACCCCGCGCGCATTGCCGTTGGCCTGCTTTAATGCGTCGAGCGTAACGTCGTTGTCGATGCCGTAGTTGCGCGGCTGCACGACGACGTGGCGCGTGGTGCCGATGCGTTTTTGCAGCATACGATATTCCACCATCGAGCCGTTCGACGGCGGCGGCCGGCCCGGCGTGGGCGCGAGCGGAAAACGCGCCGCATCGTATATGTGATGGTGGCAATCGCAGGCGTTAACCGGTGCCTTCAATTTAGGCGGCGCGATGCCGCTTGAATTCGGCACCTGCTGGGCGCTGCTCTCGCGCATGGAAATTGCGGATGTTGTCGCGGCGACTGCCGCCAGCGACGCGGCCTTGATGAACGTACGGCGTGCGACCATGATCCCCCTCCCCGTTCGGTAATGTTTCCCGCAGAGCGCGGGCGCGAACTCACAGGCCTCAAGTACCTTTTATTGTCGAAAGCTTCCTCTTCGCCTATG
>JANYDY010000056.1 GCA_025363435.1 Betaproteobacteria bacterium | reverse complement strand
AAAGGACGGTTGCTTAAAGACCATGGGCTTGAAGAGGCGACGTCAACCCGCGCGCTCGTGTACGCGGCGAACATGATTAACGCCGGTCTTGACCCGGTGATCGCGTGCCAGGTTGCGATGGTCAATCCGCTCACCGACGACATCGAACTCGCCGAAGCGATGCTGGAAATCGTGCGCGCGCATTTCCCCGCCTGATCTCACGCGCGAACCACTGGCGTGACAGCCACATCCGGCAGCACTGAAAAGGCGCTCGAGGCAATCGCGGCGCTCTCCGGGCGTTCGCATCGCGAAGCGCTGGAGTTGCTGCCGATGATCGAGCGCCACGGTGAACAGACAGTCACCGCCTGGCTGAGTGCGGCGCGCCGCCTGCTTGAATACGACATCGATGCCGGCGGCGCCTTCGTGCAGGGCACGCGCGAGGCCGAGCGCATTTCTGAAACCGTGATGCCGTGGACGGCGCAGGCGCTGCGTTTTCTGCAATGGCCGGCTGCTACCGCAGCGCTCGACGGTTTCATGAAAAATCTGCCGCGCGCCTTCGGCGTGCTGGGTCATGCCGGTCAACCGCGCTGGGCGGAAATCGGGCTTGCCTGGTACGGCCGCCACGCCGAGTCCGGGCGCATGTATTTCAATACGCCGGTACTCGATCTCGCCGGGCGTCAGGGCATCGCCGGCATTGAACAGCTGTGCGAGCCGATGGAAGAAATGTTCGAAGGCCGCAAGCTCATGCTGGCGACTTATCTGCCCGGCGTCATCCGCGTGCGCAATCTGCTCGGTGCGCAGGCCATTCTGCCGTGGGCGACACGCGGCGCCGACATCATGCAGGGCGGCCGCGTGCGCGGCGAAGCCTACTTCCGGCTGGAGAGCGAAGAAAGCCTGTCCGCGTTGATCGACCATCTGCCGGGTTTCCGCATGGCCGATCGCAATCATCTGCTCGGGTTGTTGCTGGAAATCTGGTTCGAGCGTACTTTCGATTTGAAAGAAGGCGCATGGTCGCCGGAGAAAGGCCGTCCCTTCGTTGAAACCGACGGCCGCAGCCTGTTTCTGCCGGCGGTGATGCCCGACCGCGAAGAAGCAATACTTGCCGTGCTGCACACGGCGGGCCGTATTGCCTTCGGCTGCTTCGAGCGTTCCGCACTCGATACGATATTCCGCGAGACCGGTCTTGATCTGCCCGGCAATGGCGCTATTTCATGGGCGCCGCTGTATGAACGCTACGGTGAAGATCTGCTGCGCTTTCAACTGCTGTTCGATCTCTGCGACGATCTCAGGATCGATTGTCGCGTGCAACGTGTGGTGCCGAATTTCCTCAGCCGTTTGCATGCGGCAGGTCTTGAGCATCGCGTGCGTTTGCTTGACGCGCGGCCTTATTACGAAGCGGCACTGACGACGGTACGCGCCGCACTGGCGCATGTGCGCGGCGAAGCGATCGATATTCCAGGTTTCGATGCGCGGCTGAAGCCGCTGTTCGAGCCGGCGGCAACGCTCGCCGATGCCTTCCGTATCGCCAACGAACTCTACGCGAATACGATACTGCCGCCGGTGATCGATCCGGAAGTGTTCCGCGGCGCCTATCTGCCGGGGCGCGCGCCGAACGCTGCGCGCGCAGTGCACGCGCAGGAGGGCGACGATCAGCCGCAGCAGACCAAGGCCGGCGCTGACGCCGACAAGGAAGACAGCCAGGGCGACGAGAGCAACGAAGACGAACAGAATGCCGAAAGCGGCGGCGATCAAAGCTCGGCGCAGGAAAAAACCATTGCCTCCGACGGCAAGAGCAGCGGCTCGAGCCGCCAGACCATGCAGCGCACACAGACGCCCGCCGGCAACGAGAAGGGTGGCGAAAAAGGCACACCGTATCCGGAGTGGGATTATCGCGAGGGCCGTTACAAACGCAACTGGTGCTGGGTGCAGGAAAAACCGCTCGCCGATTCCAATCTGGCTGAAGCGCAGCGTTTGACCGCGCAGTACGCAATGGCATTAAAGCGCCTGAAGAAAGCGATCCAGGCGCAGAAACCGACGCGGCTGGCGCCCAAGGTGCGCCAGTTCGACGGCGACGACATCGATCTCAACGCGGCGATTACCTATGCCGCCGAACGCGTTGCCGGCATGTCGCCCGAGCCGTCGATTTACCGCCGCCGCGAAATCCGCCAGCGTGATGTTTCGGTGACGCTGCTCGCCGACATGTCGACCTCCATCATGCAGCACCTGCCCGAGGGCGGCGGACGCCTGGTCGATCGCATTCGCGCCGGCGTGCTGTTGTTCGCCGAGAGCATGGAAGAAGTCGGCGACGCCTACAGCATCGCCGGCTTCTGCTCGAAGTATCGCGACAACGTCAGCTATTACACCATCAAGGAATTCGATCAGCCGTTTACGCAGGAAGTGAAAAGCGTGATCGGCGGCATGTCGGGGCGTCTCGCCACGCGCATGGGCACGGCAATCCGTCATGCCACGGCGCGTTTTTCCGGCGTGCAAAGCCGGCGTCGCCTGCTGCTGCTGTTATCCGATGGCCGTCCGGAAGATTACGATGACGGTGGCGACCGCCGTTATCTGCACGAAGACACGCGCATGGCGGTGAAAGAGGCGGTAGCCTGCGGCATCCATCCGTACTGCATCACGGTCGACACCATGGCCAACCAGTATCTGCCGCAGATTTTCGGGCCTGGCCATTTCATGGTGCTCGACCACATCAACAGCTTGCCCAACAAGCTGCCGGAAATTTACCTGCGCCTGCGGCGCTAGTCTGCTTTTTTCGAGGCAGTCGGAATCTGCGGCAGCGGGCCTTCGCGCAGATTCATGTAGTGGCGCTCGCGTACCAGCGTCATCGCTGACGACAGGAACAGGCCGAACAGTGCAATCACCGTGTAGATCGAAAATTCCAGCTTGATCAGCAGGGCGTAGACGCCCAGCATGACAAGGATGCTGAGGTTCTCGTTGAAATTCTGCACCGCAATCGAATGCCCGGCGCCCATCAGCAGGTGGCCGCGGTGCTGCAGCAGCGCGTTCATCGGCACCACAAAAAAACCGGCGAAGCCGCCGACCAGCGTCATCAGCAGCATGGCCAGATAAACGTTCTTCACGAACAGCATGAAGATGACGATGATGCCCATGGTGATGCCGACAGGCAACACGCTGACCGCGCGGTGCAGCGGAATGACGCGCGCCGCGATGATGGCGCCGGCCGCGATGCCCACCGCAGTAATGCCCTGAAGTATCGTTGCCTGCGCGAGCGTATAACCGAGCGCTACCTGCGCCCACTTCAGGACGATGAATTGCAGCGTCGCACCCGCGCCCCAGAACAGCGTAGTGGTGGCGAGCGAGATCTGGCCGAGCTTGTCGCGCCACAGCATGCGCAGACCGTGCGCGAAGTCGCGTATCAGAAACAGCGGATTGCTATGCGCAGGTTTGCGTGAAGCCCCTGTCAACGGCACGTAAACGTTGAAAATGCCGGCGATGACGTAAAAGATGATGATCAGTGCGATGGCGATTTCGGGGGCAGTGTCGATGCCGGTGTCGATCAGCGGGAAGTCGAATGCCAGCAGGTGCGAGGAGAGCATTTCGCTGACCAGTGCGCCGCCGAGCACCGTGCCCAATATGATAGAGCCGACGGTGAGGCCTTCGATCCAGCCGTTGGCGACGACCAGTTTCGGATGCGGTAGATATTCGGTGAGGATGCCGTATTTGGCCGGCGAATAGGCGGCGGCGCCGAGGCCGACCACACCGTAGGCAATCAGCGGATGCACGCCGAACAGCATCATCAGGCAGCCCACCACCTTGACGCCGTTGGAGATCAGCATCACCTTGCCTTTTGGCAGGGAATCGGCAAAGGCGCCGACAAAGGGCGCCAGCAGAACATAGGAAATCGTGAAGAACAGCTTCAGCATCGGCGTCAGCCACGCCGGTGAATCGAGCAGCGCGAGAGTGGCAATGGCGGCGACGAGCAAAGCGTTGTCGGCGAGCGACGAAAAAAACTGCGCCGCCATGATGATGTAAAAACCGAAAGGCATGGTTACGGCCGACCCTCTGCGGGGCGTAATTGGGTGCGTCTTTATACCATAGATCGATTTGCACGGCGTTTTCGCAACCCGCGCTAGGTTCATGACTCAGCAGCGGAAATGTGGTTGAATAGCAGCCCGAATTCGAGCAAGGAAGAGGCGCGGAAAGCGGCACCGCTGACGGCATTTTTTACAAACCGCTCATCGGAGGTGCCCGCCGGCGCTGTCCCGTCACATGGCCGATCGCAGATTGCAGGTGTTCTATACCGTTGCCAGGCAGCTGAGCTTCACGCGCGCGGCCGAGCAGCTGTGCATGACGCAGCCGGCGGTGACTTTTCAGATCAAGCAGCTCGAAGAGCACTTCGACGCGCGGCTGTTTGAGCGCGATCACGGCGGCATTGTGTTGACGCCGGCCGGCAGCGTAGTGCTGCAGTACGCCGAGCGCATTCTTGAATTGAGCGACGAACTCGACAAACGCGTCGGTGACCTGCGCGGTTCGGTCAGCGGCCCGTTGCTGCTTGGTTGCAGCATGACCATCGCCGAATTCATCCTGCCGCGCGTGCTTGGCGAGTTTAAAGCGCTGCATCCGCAGGTGCAGCCGCACATGACGGTGGCGAATTCCGAAACCATTGAAAACCGCGTCGCCGACCATACCATCGATCTCGGTCTGATCGAATCGCCGGCGCATCTGCCCGGCCTGCACACTGAAGTGTGCTGCGATGACGAACTGGTGATGATCTGCGCACCCGGCTATCATCTGGCGAAACAAAAAGCGGTGACGCCGCGCCAGATTGCCGGCGAACCCTATGTCAGCCGCGAGACGGGTTCCGGCACGCGCGAATTTTCCGATCAGTATCTGGCAGCGGCGGGAATAACCGCCGACGATTTGAATGTCGTCATGGAGCTCGGCAGCCCGGAGGCGATCAAGGGTGTGGTCGAAACCGGCATCGGTATCGCCATCATGTCGCGCGCCTCGGTCGCCAAGGAATTGAAAATCGGCAGTCTGGCGGCCCTGCCGCTGAAGCCGCGCCTGATGCGCAAGCTGTCGCTGGTTTACCCGCAGAAAAAATTCCGTTCGCGCCTGCTCGCAACCTTCGTCGAATTTGCGACGTTGCGCATGCGCGCGATGGCCGCAAAGATGTGAGCTGAATCATGCGCCCACTTACTGCCACCATCGATAGCGCTGCGCTGGCGCACAATCTGCGCGTCGTGCGTACGCACGCCGCCGGCGCGCGCGTGCTCGCGGTGGTGAAAGCCAACGCCTACGGCCACGGCCTTGAACGCGCTGCGCGTGCGCTCGCCGATGCCGACGGGCTCGGGCTGATAGAAATCGACTCTGCAGTGCGTTTGCGCGAGGCTGGTTACGCCAAACGGCTGGTCTTGCTCGAAGGCCTCTTTGAGCAAAGCGAACTCGCCGCTGCCGCACGCTGCGATCTGTCTATCGTGGTGCACTGCGAAGAGCAGTTGCGCATGCTCGACGCGGCGCCGGCGAACGCGCGCCTGGATGTTCTGCTGAAACTGAATACCGGCATGAACCGCCTCGGCTTTGCGGCCGCGCAGGCCGGCGCGGCACTGGCGCAGTTGCGCACGCACCGTGCGGTGCGCGCAGTCACCCTGATGACGCATTTTGCCGCCGCTGATGAAGCGCGCGGCGTGACCTCGCAATTCGAATCATTCAGTGCGCTCGCAGCCAATCAGGAATTGCCGCGCACGCTGGCGAATTCGGCGGCAATCCTGCGTTACCCGCAGACCCATGTCGATTGGGTCAGGCCCGGCATCATGCTCTATGGCTGCTCGCCGTTTGCCGACGCGCCGGCGGTTCAATTCGGTCTCAAGCCGGTGATGACATTGGCGAGCCGCATACTCGCCGTGCAGGAACTCAAGGCCGGCGACAGCGTCGGTTACGGTTCGACTTTCATCGCCGCCACTGCAATGCGCATCGGCGTGGTCGCCTGCGGTTATGCCGACGGTTATCCGCGTCACGCGCCGACCGGCACGCCGCTGCTGGTGGCCGGACAGCGCACGCGTACGGTCGGGCGGGTAGCGATGGACCTGTTGTGCTGCGATCTCAGCGCCCTGTCCGCAGCGGGTGCCGGCGACCCGGTTGTCCTCTGGGGCGAGGGCATGCCGGCCGACGAGGTGGCGGCTGCCGCCGGCACTGTCAGTTACGAATTACTCTGTGCATTGGCGCCGCGTGTGCCGGTGATAGAGCGCTGAATCGAGCGCGCCGGGTGTATTATCCTGCCATGCTGCACGACGAATCGATCGTTCCTTTAAAACACGGCGAATGGCCGTACCGGCGCTCGTGCGTATTGCGCTATTCGGTCGCCATGCTGGCGGTATTGCTGGCGTTTTCGGTTCGTTATGTCATTTATGGTGATTTGCAGAGCCGCCTTGCCTTCACGTTTTTTGTGCCGGCAGCGATCGTTGCGGTCTGGTACGGCGGCCTCGGTGCCGGTGTGTTCGCCACCGTGCTCGGCGTGGTATTCGGCGAGTACATATTTTATTCGACGCGCGGTTACATGTTTCCGATGGGCGTGCGCGAGGGCATGAGCCTCGGTGTGTTCGGCGTGACGACGCTGATCTGCGTGATGCTGTGCGAGAACCTGCACCGCACGATACGCCGTCTCGAACATCTGCTCGCACAGGCGCGCAATCCATGGCAGTTGCACGGCGATGCGCCGGCGCTGAATGCCGATGCGCTGGTGTTGCACGGCGGCTACCTGCGGCGCACGCTGGCACAACGCTATGTGCTGACTGCGCTGGCCGTCATCACTGCTTTTGGTCTGCGCTACTGGCTGTTCGGCACGACTGAAACGCGCTTCCCTTTCATATTTTTTGTGCCGGCAGCGATGATCGCGGCCTGGTACGGCGGTCTCGGCCCCGGCCTGCTTGCCACTGCCGCGGGGCTGTTGCTCGGCGACTATTTTTTTCTCTCGCAGCATGAGGCGCTGGGTGCGGTCGGCGAACTCGAACGCCTCGCGATCGGACTCTATTCCGTCTCATCGACGATGTGCGTGCTGCTGTTTGAAAATCTGCACGAACACATACTGCGGCTCGAACATGCCATCGAGCGCGCCGAGCAACATCACCACAGCGTGCATTTGCAACTGGTTGACGGCGCGCCGGCAGGGGCCTGAGTTTCCCGGCGTCGCCTGCGGCGCATGACGGAGCGGATAGGCGTGTGCAATCGTGGCTAGATGAGTATGGCTAAAGCAAAAACAATTCATACCTGCACCGAGTGCGGTGGACAGACGGTCAAGTGGCAGGGTCAGTGCCCGCATTGCAACGCTTGGAATACGCTGGTCGAAACCGTTGCCGAATCCGCCGCGTCGTCAGTGAATCGCTTCAGCGCCTTGTCGGGCGTCGGCAAGCTGCAGCGCCTCTCGGAAATCGAAGCGCGCGAGGAGTCGCGCATCGCCACCGGCGTTGCGGAATTCGACCGCGTGCTGGGCGGCGGGCTGGTGCGCGGCGGTGTGGTGTTGATCGGCGGCGATCCGGGTATCGGCAAATCGACGCTGCTGCTGCAAGCGCTGTGTGCAATGGGCGCGGCGCACAAGGTGCTGTACGTCAGCGGCGAAGAATCGGCGCAGCAGATCGCGCTGCGCGCCAAGCGTCTCGCCATTGACGCTTCCGAACTGCATCTGCTGGCCGAAATCAATCTCGAGAAAATCCAGATTCAACTGCAGGCCGAGAAGCCGGTGGTTGCGGTGATCGATTCGATCCAGACGATTTATTCCGAGCAGCTGACTTCTGCGCCGGGTTCGGTTGCGCAGGTGCGCGAATGTGCGGCGCAGTTGACGCGGCTGGCCAAAGCCAGCGGCACCATTGTCATACTCGTTGGCCACGTCACCAAGGAAGGTGCGCTGGCGGGGCCGCGCGTGCTCGAACACATCGTCGACACCGTGCTTTATTTCGAGGGCGATACGCATTCGAGTTTTCGCCTGATCCGCGCATTCAAGAACCGTTTCGGCGCGGTGAATGAACTCGGCGTGTTTGCGATGACTGAAAAAGGCCTCAAGGGCGTATCGAATCCGTCGGCAATGTTTCTCTCGCAGCACACGGAGCCTGTGGCCGGTTCCTGCGTGCTGGTGACACAGGAAGGCACGCGCCCGCTGCTGGTCGAAATTCAGGCGCTGGTTGACGACGCGCATGCGCCCAATCCGCGCCGGCTCGGCGTCGGTCTCGAACAGAACCGCCTTGCGCTGCTGCTGGCGGTGCTGCACCGTCACGCCGGCATTGCCTGTTTTGATCAGGATGTATTCATCAATGCGGTCGGCGGCATGAAAATCGCCGAGCCTGCCGCCGACCTCGCAGTGATGATGGCGATCGTGTCGTCGCTGACCAACAAACCCTTGCCGGAAAAACTTGTCGTCTTCGGTGAGGTCGGCCTTGCCGGCGAAGTGCGCCCGGTGCAGCGCGGGCAGGAGCGCTTGAAGGAGGCCGCCAAACTCGGCTTCACGCATGCTTTGATACCGGAGGCGAACAAACCGAAGCAGGCGATTACCGGTTTGAAGGTGATTGCGGTCCGGCGCGTTTCCGATGCGGTGGCGCAGATGCGTAACGGGCTTGCCGGATAGTTCGCGAAGCATTCGATGCCGAAGGTGAACCCCTATCAGGACGGGCTCGACAAGGGCGCCGCCAATTACACGCCGCTGTCGCCGCTGTCGCTGCTGGCGCGCAGCGCTTATGTCTATCCGGCGCGCGCGGCGGTTGTGCATGGCGATCGCAGATTAAGCTGGTCCGAAGTCTATGCGCGCTGCCGCCGGCTCGCTTCAGCACTCAAAGCGTGCGGCATAAGCGCAGGCGACACCGTTGCAACCATGCTGCCGAACGTGCCGGCGATGTACGAAGCGCACTTCGGCGTGGCGATGGCCGGCGCCGTGTTGAATGCCCTGAACACGCGGCTCGATGCCGAGGCGATTGCCTTCATGCTCGAACATGCCGAAACAAAGGTGTTACTCACCGACCGCGAATTTTCCGATACGGTTGCCAAAGCGCTGCATCTCGCAAAACGCAAACTGCTGGTGATTGACGTTGACGATGCGACCTTCAACGGCGGCAAGCCGCTCGGCACAATCGAATACGAAACGTTTATCGGCGGCGGCGACGCGGCCTTCGAGTGGGTGCTGCCCGCCGATGAGTGGGATGCAATATCACTCAACTACACTTCCGGTACCACCGGCAATCCGAAGGGTGTGGTCTACCATCATCGCGGCGCCTATCTGAATGCTGTGTCCAATATGATGAGCTGGGGCATGCCGCCGCAGTCAGTCTACCTGTGGACGCTGCCGATGTTTCATTGCAACGGCTGGTGTTTTCCGTGGACCATGGCGGCCAACGCGGGCACCAATATCTGTTTGCGCAAGGTCGATGCGAAAATGATATTCGATCTGATCCGCGAACATCGCGTTACGCACTACTGCGGTGCGCCGATTGTTCACAACACCTTGATCAATGCGCCCGACGCATGGAAAGAGGGCATCACGCATACGGTGAATGCGCTGGTCGCCGGTGCGGCGCCGCCGGGCGCGGTGATCGAAGGTATGCAGAAGATGGGATTCAACCTCACGCACGTCTACGGCCTGACCGAAACGTACGGGCCGGCGGCCGTCTGCGCCAAACATCCGGAATGGGATGCGCTGCCGCTCGATGAACAGGTGCGTCTCAACGGCCGCCAGGGCGTCTGGTATCACATGCAGCAGGGCATGACGGTGATGGATCCGCTGACCATGCAGGAGGTGCCGCGCGACGGTGAGACCATGGGTGAAGTGATGTTCCGCGGCAACCTGACGATGAAGGGTTATCTGAAAAATCCGCAGGCCACCGAAGCGGCGTTCGCCGGCGGCTGGTTTCACAGCGGCGACCTTGCGGTGCTGCAGGCTGACGGTTACGTCAAGATCAAGGACCGCTCCAAGGACGTTATCATTTCCGGCGGTGAAAACATTTCATCGCTCGAAGTCGAGGACGTTTTGTACCGCCACCCGGCGGTGCTGGCGGTGGCTGTAGTGGCAAAACCCGATGACAAATGGGGCGAAACGCCCTGCGCCTTCGTTGAACTGAAACCCGGGGTCGCCGGCGATGCGCAGGAAATCATCGCCTTCTGCCGTGCACGCATGGCGCATTTCAAGGCGCCCAAGGTCGTCATTTTCGGCACGCTGCCGAAAACGTCAACCGGAAAAATCCAGAAATTCGTCCTGCGCGAGCAGGCGAAATCGTCATCGGCGATCGATTGAATGAGCGACGACACCATTCTCGAGACGCGCGACCTCGTCAAGGAGTTCAAGGGTTTCGTCGCCGTCAACGGCGTAAACCTGCGCGTCAAACGCGGCAGCATACATGCGCTGATAGGGCCCAACGGCGCCGGCAAGACCACCTGCTTTAATCTACTGACGAAATTTCTCGAGCCGACGCGCGGCAGCATACGCTTCAATGGCATCGACATCACGCGTGAGCGCCCGGCGGAGATTGCGCGCCGCGGCATCATCCGTTCGTTTCAGATTTCCGCAGTGTTCCCGCATTTGTCGGTGCTTGAGAACGTGCGCATCGGCCTGCAACGCCGGCTCGGCACCTCGTTTCATTTCTGGAAACCGGAGAAGTCGCTCGAGCAATTGAACGATCGCGCGATGGCGTTGCTCGAATCGGTGGATCTGGCGCCCTTCGCCGACAGCATTACGGTCGAACTGCCGTACGGCCGCAAGCGCGCGCTCGAAATCGCCACCACGCTGGCACTTGATCCCGAGTTGATGCTGCTCGACGAACCGACGCAGGGCATGGGGCACGAAGATGTCGGCCGTGTGGTTGAGTTGATCCGCAAGGTATCGGCTGGCCGCACCATCATGATGGTCGAGCACAATCTGAATGTGGTGGCCGATCTGTCGCATACCATTACCGTGCTGGCGCGCGGCGCGGTGCTCGCCGAAGGGCCGTACGCGGAAGTGGCGAAGAATCCGCAGGTGCTGGAGGCTTATGTCGGAGTTGCCGATTGAATGCAGACACGGAATTGCTGCGCGTCACCGGCCTGCACGCGTTCTATGGTGACTCGCACATCCTGCACGGTATGGACTTCGTGGTGAATCGCGGCGAAGTGGTGACGCTGCTCGGCCGCAACGGCGCCGGCCGCACCACCACGTTGCGCGCGATTCTCGGCCTCACCGGCACGCGCAGCGGTTCCATTATGGTCAATGGGCGCGAGACCATTGCGATGGCGACGCACGACATCGCGCACCTCGGCATCGGTTATTGCCCCGAAGAGCGCGGTATTTTTTCGGCATTGTCGGCCGAGGAGAATCTGCTGTTGCCGCCGGCAGTCGCCAGCGGCGGCATGACGCTGGCCGAAATTTACACGATGTTTCCGAATTTGCAGGAACGCCGCAACAGCCCCGGCATGCGCTTGTCGGGCGGCGAACAGCAGATGCTGGCGATTGCGCGCATCCTGCGCACCGGCGCCAAATTGCTGCTGCTCGACGAAATCAGCGAGGGTCTGGCGCCGGTCATCGTGCAGATGCTGGCCGGCGTGATACGCGAACTGAAAAGCCGCGGTTATACGATCGTCATCGTCGAGCAGAATTTCCGTTTCGCCGCGCCGCTGGCCGACCGCCATTATGTGATCGAGCACGGGCGTATCGTCGAAACCGTTACAATGAATGAACTGGCGGCGAAGATGGATCGGCTGCACCTGTTACTCGGCATTTGAAATCTCCGCAGGCGTTTTTCACAAGGAGGAATACCACATGAACAAACGATTGATTGCGGCACTGACTGCTGTCATTTTTGCGGCGTCGCCGTTGTCGGCGCTGGCGCAGGCGAAAAAAGATGCGGGTCCGAATTTGTCCGATGGCGTGGTCAAGATCGGCGTGCTGACTGATTTGTCGGGTTTGTATTCGGATCTCGCCGGTGCCGGCTCGATACTGGCGGCAAAGATGGCGATCGAGGACTTTCAGGCGCAGGAAAAAGGCCGCGCTTTCAAAATAGAACTGGTTTCCGCTGATCACCAGAATAAGGGCGATGTTGCTTCGAACAAGGCGCGCGAATGGTTCGAGCGCGATCAGGTCGACATGATCACCGATCTGGTGACGACCTCAACGGCGCTGGCGGTGATGCCGGTGGCAAAAGAAAAGAACCGCATCACCATGGTATCGGGGGCGGCGGCAACGCTGATCACCGGCAAGAACTGCACTGACACCAATGTGCATTACACCTACGACACCTACGCGCTCGCCAACGGCACCGGCAAGGCGGTGGTCAAACAGGGTGGCGACAGCTGGTTCTTCCTGACGGCTGATTACGCATTCGGCCACGCGCTGGAAAAAGACACCACCGCAGTCGTGCTCGCCAACGGCGGTAAAGTGCTGGGTTCGGTACGGCATCCGTTTCCGGGCACAGATTTTTCGTCGTTTCTGCTGAAGGCGCAGGCCTCGGGCGCCAAGGTGATCGGGCTCGCCAACGCCGGCACCGATACCACCAACTCGATCAAGCAGGCCGCCGAATTCGGTATCACGCCCAAGCAGTCACTCGCCGGGCTCTTGATGTTCATTACCGATATCCACAGTCTTGGCTTGAAGGCGACGCAGGGCATGTACCTGACCGAAGGCTTCTACTGGGACATCAATGACGAGACGCGTACCTGGTCGAAACGCTTTTTCGAGAAACACCGCCGCATGCCGACCATGGTGCAGGCCGGCGTCTATTCATCGACCATGCATTACCTGAGGGCGGTCAAAGCAGCCGGTACCGATGAAGCCAAAGCGGTGATGGCAAAAATGAAGAGCACACCGGTCAACGATTTCTTTGCGAAGAATGCAAAGATTCGCGACGATGGCCGTCTCGTTCACGATTTCTATCTGTTGCAGGTGAAAAAACCCGAGGAGTCGAAAACGCCGTGGGATTATTACCACGTGCGCCAGGTCATCCCGGCGGCTGAAGCAGTGATGCCGGTGGCGCAGAGCGAGTGTCCGTTGCTGAAGAAGTAAGACGCGAACTGAGCGGGGTGGGGTTGCAGAACCGACAGATATTGAGCCTCACCCATGTTTGAATTTCTCGGTATTACGCCACAGGCCCTCTACAGCCAACTGCTGGTGGGCCTGATCAACGGTTCGTTCTACGCGGTGCTGAGCCTCGGCCTCGCGGTGATTTTCGGCATGCTCAACATCATCAACTTCGCGCACGGCGCGCAGTACATGATGGGCGCCTTCATCGCGTGGATGGGGTTGACGCAACTTGGCGGCTGGCTCGGCGATTCGACATTGCAGATCAATTACTGGGCGATGCTGCTCATCGCGCCGCTGCTGACCGCCGCCATCGGCATTGCCATCGAACGCACGATGCTCTCAAGGCTTTACAAGCTTGATCATCTCTACGGCCTGCTGCTGACTTTCGGCCTGGCGTTGATCATTGAAGGGCTGTTCCGCTATTTCTATGGCGTGTCGGGCCAGCCATACGAGATACCCGAAGTATTGCAGGGCGCGCTCAATCTCGGTTTCATGTTCCTGCCTAAGTATCGCGCGTGGGTGATCGTGGCGTCGCTTAGCGTGTGTTTCGCCACCTGGTACATGATCGAGCGCACCAAACTCGGTTCGTATCTGCGCGCCGGCACCGAGAACCCGCGGCTGGTTCAGGCTTTCGGCATCAATGTACCGTTGATGATTACGCTGACCTACGGCTTCGGTGTGGCACTGGCGGCATTCGCCGGCGTGCTGGCGGCCCCGATCTTCACGGTGAGCCCCTTGATGGGGGCCGATCTGATCATCGTCGTGTTTGCTGTCGTCGTCATCGGCGGCATGGGTTCCATCCTCGGTTCCATCGTCACCGGGCTTGGCCTCGGTTTGATCGAAGGCCTGACCAAGGTGTTTTATTCCGAAGCTTCCGCAGTGGTGATTTTCGTCATCATGGTGATCGTGCTGCTGGTGCGGCCGGCCGGTTTGTTCGGGCGCGAACGCTAGATGGTTACGCATCGCGCCGCACTGGGTTTCGCTGCGCTGCTCATCGCCGGCCTTGCCGCACCGCAGTTCGGCATTTATCCGACTTTTCTGATGAAGTGCTGGTGCTTCGCGCTGTTCGCCTGCGCGTTTAATTTGCTGATCGGTTACGCCGGCCTCTTGTCGTTCGGGCATGCCGCATTTTTCGGCGCCGCCGGTTATATCGCCGGCCATGCGATCAAGGTGTGGGGCTGGTCGCCCGAGTGCGGCCTGCTGGCGGCCACTGCATTTGCCGCAGCACTCGGCTGGCTGTTCGGCAGTCTGGCGATACGCCGTGCCGGCATTTATTTCGCCATGATCACGCTGGCACTCGCGCAGATGACCTACTTCGCGTGGATACAGCTGAAGTTCACCGGCGGCGAAGATGGTTTGCAGGGCGTGCCGCGCGGCGAAATGTTCGGCATGATAGATCTCACCGACAACATGAATTTGTATTACGTCGTGTTCGCGATATTCCTTGCCGGTTTTTTTCTGATTTACCGCACCGTGCATTCGCCGTTCGGTCAGGTGCTGAAATCAATCCGCGAAAACGAACCGCGTGCGTTGTCGCTCGGCTACGATGTTGCCCGCTATAAGCTCCTCGCCTTCGTGCTGTCGGCAGCGTTGTCGGGCCTCGCCGGTGCGACCAAAACACTGGTGTTCCAGCTCGCTTCGCTGACCGACGCACACTGGCATACCTCGGGCGAGGTCGTGTTGATGACGCTGCTCGGCGGCCTGGGTACGGTGTTCGGTCCGGTGGTCGGCGCCTTTGTCGTCATCGGTCTGCAGAACCAGCTCGCCGACAAGGTCGGCTCTTGGGTGCAGGTCATCATGGGGGCGATCTTCGTCGCCTGCGTGCTGGCATTCCGCCGCGGCATCGTTGGCGAGTTGATGGCGCTGATGCACCGCATCGGGCTACGCCGGGTCTGAGCACGTGCCCCGGCATTTCGTGCCGGCGTCGATTCCGCTAAAATAGGCCTCTTTTGCGGCATCAGCCGCATTTATTCGCGGCGCTGGCCGCGGTGTCCGAGCGAGAGGAAGCGATGAAAGTCCTGGTAGGTGTCAAACGTGTCGTCGATCCCAACGTCAAGGTGCGCGTCAAAGCTGACGGCTCCGGCGTTGAAACCGCCAATATCAAAATGGCGATCAATCCGTTTTGCGAAATCGCCGTCGAACAGGCCGTGCGCATGAAAGAAGCCGGCATCGTCACCGAAATTCTGGTGGTGACTGTTGGTTTACCGCAATGCCAGGAAACGCTGCGCACTGCGATGGCGATGGGCGCCGACCGTGGCATCCTCGTCGAAACCGACGTCGATGTGCAGCCGCTGGCGGTGGCCAAAGTGATGAAGGCAATCATTGCGAAAGAAAACCCGCAGCTCGTCATCATGGGCAAGCAGGCCGTCGATAACGATTGCAACCAGACTGGCCAGATGGTCGCAGCACTCATGGGCTGGCCGCAGGCGACGCATATTTCGAAAGTCGAACCGGCCGGCGACCACGCCGAAGTCACGCGCGAAGTCGACGGCGGGCTGGAGACGCTGACCATCAAGCTGCCGGCGGTGGTGACCGCCGATCTTCGCTTGAACGAACCGCGTTACGTCACGCTACCGAACATCATGAAGGCGAAGAAAAAACCGCTCGAAGTGATCAAGCCCGATGCGCTCGGTGTTGATGTCACGCCGCGCCTGACCACGCTGAAAGTTGTCGAGCCCGCCAAACGCGGCTCGGGCGTCAAACTTGCAGATGTGGCAGAACTGGTTAACAAGCTGAAGAACGAAGCGAAGGTGATTTAAATGGCTATCCTCGTCATCGCAGAACACGACAACAAACAACTCAAGACCGGCACCACCAACACGATCGCTGCCGCCGCCAAATTGGGCGCCGACATCAGCGTTCTGGTTGCGGGCCATCAATGCGCGGAAGCCGCGGCTGCTGCCGGTAAAGTGCCGGGCGTCACCAAGGTGCTGGTTGCCGATGCGGCGCATTACGTCGTGCCGCTGGCTGAAAACATGGCTGCGCTGGTTGTTTCGATTGCCGACAAATTCACGCATATCCTCGCGCCGGCGACCGGCTTCGGCAAGAATTTCATGCCGCGTGTCGCCGCGTTGCTGGATGTGGCGCAGATTTCCGACATCAGCGGTATCGAATCGGCTGACACCTTTGTGCGTCCGATCTACGCCGGCAACGTGCTGGCGACCGTGCAGTCGAAAGACAAAATCAAGGTCATCACCGTGCGTATCACGGCCTTCGATCCGTCGACCGCAGCGGCAGGCACTGCCGGCAGCGAGAACGTCGCCGTAGTTGCCGACAGCGGCCTCACGCAATTCAAAGGCCACGAACTGACCAAATCAGCGCGACCGGAATTGTCGGCGGCGCGCGTCATCGTCTCCGGCGGCCGCGGCATGGGCAGCGGCGAAAACTTCAAGATACTGGAAGCGCTGGCCGATAAACTCGGTGCCGCCGTCGGCGCCTCGCGCGCTGCGGTAGATTCGGGATTTGTCACCAACGACTATCAGGTCGGCCAGACCGGCAAGATCGTCGCGCCTGAACTGTATATCGCCGTCGGTATTTCCGGCGCGATTCAGCATCTGGCCGGCATGAAGGACAGCAAGGTGATTGTCGCCATCAACAAAGATGCCGAAGCGCCGATTTTCTCGGTGGCCAATTACTGGCTGGTGGAAGATCTGTTCAAAGCAGTGCCGGAACTGACCGCCGCGTTGTAGTGCCGCTGCAGCAAAGCAAACCGGGGCAGAGCATCATGCTTTGCCCCTTTTTTTTGCTATGCTGTGAAGTCCACCTCTACTTCAGGAAATCGCCATGTCCACTTATGCCGCGCCGCTGAAGGACATGCAGTTCGTCATCGAAGAACTGGTCGGGCTCGCCGATATCACGGCAATGCCGGTCTGCTCCGAAGTGACTGCCGATCTGGTCGAAGCAGTGCTTGGCGAAGCGGGCAAGTTCGCTGCCGAAGTGCTCGATCCGCTTAATCGCATCGGCGACCGGCAGGGCGCGCAACTTGCCAATGGCAAGGTTACGCCGCCGGCCGGTTTTGCCGCAGCCTATAAACAATTTACCGAGGCGGGCTGGAACAGCCTGTCGGGCCCGACTGATTTCGGCGGTCAGGGTCTGCCGCACATCGTTGCCATGGCAGTGCAGGAAATGTGGAACAGCGCCAACATGGCGTTCTGCCTGTGCCCGATGCTGACTTCGGGCGTGATTGAAGCGCTGAAACTGCGCGGCTCGCCTGAACAGAAAAAATTGTTCATGGGCAAACTCGTCACCGGCGAGTGGAGCGGCACCATGAACCTTACCGAGCCGCAGGCCGGCTCCGATCTCTCGGCCGTGCGCACGCAAGCCCGGCCCGAGGGCGACCACTTTCGCATCAAGGGCACCAAGATATTCATCACCTGGGGCGAGCACGATATGTCGCAGAACATCGTGCATCTGGTGCTTGCGCGTACGCCCGATGCGCCGGAGGGTGTGAAAGGCATTTCGCTGTTTATTGTGCCGAAGTTCGCGTTGAACGCCGACGGTTCGCCGGGCGGGCGCAACGACGTGAAGTGCGTGTCGATCGAACACAAAATGGGCATCCATGCGAGCCCGACCTGCGTGATGGCCTACGGCGAAGGCGAGGGTGCCATCGGCTACATGATCGGCGCGGAAAACCGCGGCCTCGAAACCATGTTCATCATGATGAACCACGCGCGCCTCGGTGTCGGCCTTGAAGGCGTAGCACTCGCAGAGCGCGCCTATCAGCATGCGCTCGACTATGCGCGCACGCGCGTGCAGGGCCGCGCGATCGGCCAGAAAAGCGGCGACCGCGTTACTATCATCAATCATCCGGACGTGCGGCGCATGCTGTTAACGATGAAGTCGCAGGTCGAAGCGATGCGCGCGCTGGCCTACACCGCGTCGGCCGCACTCGACAAGGCGCACCATCATCCCGACGAAGCCGAACGCAAACGCAATCAGGCCTATGTCGATTTGCTGATCCCGATTGTCAAGGGCTGGTGCACGGAGCAATCGATCGACGTCGCCTCGACCGGCATGCAGATCCACGGCGGCATGGGCTTTATCGAAGAAACGGGCGCGGCGCAATATCTGCGCGACGCGCGCATCACGGCGATTTACGAAGGCACTACCGGCATCCAGGCGGCCGATCTGGTTGGCCGCAAAATCGGTTACGAAAAAGGCGCCACCGCCGCGGTCGTGATCGCGCAGATGCGTGCGACGGCGAAAGCGCTGGCCGGGCATGCGCATGCCGACATCGCTGCGCAGCACGCCGCCTTCGTGCGCGCTGTCGATGCACTGGCGGCGGCAACGCAGTGGGTGGTCGATACTTTCCCGAAAGATCCGAATGCGGTGGCCGCAGTATCGGTGCCGTACCTCAAGTTGTGGGGCATCGTCGCCGGCGGCTGGCTGATGGCGCGTGCCGCCGGCATTGCATCGGTAAAACTTGCCGCGGGCGGTGATCCGGAGTTCTGCAAAACCAAAATTGCCACCGCACGTTTCTATATCGAACACATTCTGCCGCAGGCGCCCGCGCTGGCCGAAGAGGTCACCGGTGGCGCGGCGAGTGTGCTGGCGATGAGTGACGCGCAGTTTTAACAGGGCGGGGTGGCGCAGCGACCCCGCGGTAAGGCGATAGCCGGTTCAGGGTGCGCTGCCCCGCCTTGCGATACGGCAGTTTGTCTATTGCGCGGCGAGGACGTATAGTCTCTGCCGTTCGGCATTGACCGGAGCACAGAAACCCGGGCGTTGATATTTCCATCTGCTCACAACAACCACCACGGAGGAGCAACATGATCGCCAAGCACCAATACTCAAATGCATTTCTGGCCGCCGGCATTGCCGCTTTAGCGCTAGGCGGCTGCGCCAGCATGGGCGAGCTGCCGTCGATGGGTAATGCCTTTGCGCTGACTTCGTCCACCTTCAAAGATGGCACCATGCTCGCGGTCAAGAACGCCGGCAACATCAAGGCCAATCCGAACTGCATCGGTGAAAACATTTCACCGCCGCTGTCGTGGAGCAACGTGCCGGCCGGCACCAAAAGCTTCGCGCTCATCATGGTCGATCCGGAAGGCCGCGGCGGCCTCGGCGTCGACCACTGGAACGCGTACGGAATCCCTGCTTCGCGTACCGGTTTTGCGGAAGGCGAAACCAGTAACCTGTCGGATAAATATGTCGGCGGCAAAGGCACTGCCGGCGTCGGCCATTACCTCGGGCCATGCACGCCGCCGGGCACCGGGTTGCATCACTACACCTTCACGCTGATTGCCACCGATCTTGAACCGAATGCGCTGCCGGCCGGGCTCACGCGGGCTGAGCTCCTGGCCAAACTGGTCGGGCACACCAAGGGCGCGGCAGGTCTGGTCGGGCTGTTCGGGCGCGCGGCGAATTAGGCGGAACGAATAGCGCTGACGACTGAAAGTAGAAGGCACACGTAAAAAGCCGCGGCAGAGATGCCGCGGCTTTTTTTATGTCAATTCACTTCGGCCCCATTAATTCGGTAGGGCGGAAAAGCGCAACGCCTTCCGCCGAATGCATCCGCAATCGGTAAAAATCCCCATCCGGCGGATGACGCTCCGCTTATCCGCCCTACAGTCTTTTGCCAATCGGCCTGCCTCTGTGTGACAGCACACAGACTTCGCTCCCTACCCAAGCTAGTCTGATCTCCAGTCGCGCGATAGGCGCAAACAGCGGGCACGGTCACAGACACATTTGTTCCGACCTTGCTTAACCGGAGACAGACATGAGATTACTGACAGGTACGATGGCGCTGTTGTTCACGGCGACGACTGCGATTGCGGCAACGGGTATTGACGGCGCGCCGGTGGCGCACTCAACCAGCGTGACCGAAATGCTGCAGAACCGGCAGGAGCATCAATTGCGCGCACGGCTCATTAAAGAAGGCCGCCTGGACGAAGTGCGCCGGCTCGACGAAGAACAACTGCGTCGCCAGCAGCGGCATACCGGACAAACGCTTGACAGGATCAACGCCGGTCTTGCGCACGAAGACGCCGTTAGTGAAACGGTTAACCGTGATGGCATCGTTTTGTTCTGCGCGCCGGAAAAGGCGCCGGTGTCGAAAATAAAATCGGATCTGGATCCGAACGATCCGGCAGCGGGTAAATCGATTAACTAAGTGTCTGCAGCACAATAGGGCGGAAAAGCGCAGCGCCTTCCGCCGAAGGAGTTCGCAGCGGGTAAAAATTTCCATCCGGCGGGTGACGCTGCGCCTATCCGCCCTGCAAGTTCAAGATCTACCCCTCGCGCGCCGTAGTAACCGATAACGCCGCGCTGGCGTCGCCTTCATTGCGGCGTATCAGCGACTCAGTATAATCAGTGCGGCGTCATGTCACGGGGAGGCGATCATGGTCTGTTGGTGGTTACTGGCGCTATTGGCTGTATGCGGGGCATTGGCCTATCACCGTGCCAACGCATGGATGTGGTCGGCGTGTATCGCGGCGCTGCTCGGCTGGTTGCAAGCCGGTGCGGCGGTGACGGCGCAGACGATGACCGTGCTGTGGATCGTCTTCGCGATTGCGGCTGCGCTCACGCTGCCGACGCCGATACGGCGCACAATCATCGGCATACCTTTGCTCGCGCTGTTCCGCAAAATTCTGCCGCAGGTGTCGCAGACCGAACAGGAAGCGCTGGACGCCGGCACCGTGTGGTGGGACGGCGATTTGTTCAGCGGCAACCCCGACTGGAACAAACTCCTTGCGTATCCGAAGCCGACCTTGAGTGCGGAAGAGCGTGCCTTTGTCGACGGCCCGACCGAAGAACTGTGCGCGATGCTCGACGATTGGCAGATCACCAACGAGCTGCACGATCTGCCGCCAAGTGCCTGGCAGTTCATCAAGGACAACGGCTTTCTCGGTATGATTATTCCGAAGGTGTTCGGCGGCAAAGGTTTCTCGGCGCTGGCGCATTCGGAAGTGGTGACCAAGCTGTCGACGCGTAGCGGCACTGCAGCGGTGTCGGTGATGGTGCCGAACTCATTGGGGCCGGCTGAGCTTTTATTGCATTTCGGTACCGATGCGCAGAAGAACCATTATCTGCCGAGGCTCGCCAAAGGCATCGAGATGCCGTGCTTTGCATTGACGAGCCCGGAAGCCGGTTCGGACGCCGGCGGCATTCCGGATTTCGGCATCGTCTGCCGCGGCGAATGGCAGGGCAAGGAAGTCGTCGGCATACGTCTGACCTGGGAGAAGCGCTACATCACGCTGGGCCCGATTGCGACGTTGTTGGGGCTCGCCTTCCGTCTCTACGACCCCGATCATCTGATCGGCAGCAAGGACGATATCGGCATTACGCTCGGCTTGATACCGACCGACACGCCGGGCGTGCACATCGGTCGCCGCCATCTGCCGTTGAACGCAGTGTTCATGAACGGTCCGAACTGGGGCAAGGACGTGTTCATCCCGATGGATTACATCATCGGCGGCGTCGATTACGTCGGCCAGGGCTGGAAGATGCTGATGAACTGTCTCGCCGCGGGGCGTTCGATCTCGCTGCCGGCGAACGGTGTGGGTATGTCGAAGTTGTGCGCGCTGACGACCGGCGCTTACGGCCACGTGCGCACGCAGTTCAAAATGCCGGTCGGCCGTTTCGAAGGCGTTGAAGAGGCGATTGCGCGTATCGGCGGCAACGCCTACATCCTCGATGCGGCGCGCGTGATGACGGCGGGCGCCATCGATCTCGGCGAAAAGCCTTCGGTGGTGTCGGCGATCGTCAAATATCACCTGACTGAGCGTGCGCGTGGCGTCGTCAACGATGCGATGGATGTGCACGGCGGCAAGGGTATCTGCATGGGGCCGAACAACTACCTCGCGCGTGCCTACCAGCAGATACCGATCGGTATTACGGTCGAAGGCGCGAACATACTTACACGCTCAATGATTATTTTCGGGCAGGGCGCGATCCGCGGTCATCCGTACGTGTTGAAAGAAATCAACGCAACGCGTGAAACCGATGCCGCCAAAGCGCTGAGGGATTTCGACGCGGCATTTTGCGGACATGCTGCGTTTGTGATCAGCAATTTTGTGCGCGCAATATTTCTCGGCTTCACGCGTGCACTGTTTGTCAGCGCACCGGGCGACAGCGAGACGCGGCGTTATTACCAGAAGCTCACGCGTTACTCGACGGGCT
>JANYDY010000096.1 GCA_025363435.1 Betaproteobacteria bacterium | reverse complement strand
GACAACTGTTCGGGTTATCAAGAATCAGGCACGGCGCCATCGGCTGTCCCACAGACTTAAACATCAGTCTTCAGACCAAACAGGCTGCCGTGCCTGCATGCGCAACACTACAGGGATTTCGAGATATAAGACCACGGTTTTGGCAGAAACCTTAACCGACCGCACAATGCAATGCAATCGAAGAGATGAATTGTTTCGCGCCGGCGAGCCAGCCTGATACCAAAGCACTAGGTGATTCGCGCAGCGTTTCCGGCACCCCGGCAAGGGTCGGGATAACTCGCCATGACGTTCAGTTATACTCGGCCATGACTTCGACCACGCTTGCATCACACAAAAACTGGCGCACGCCCACCGTCGTTCTGATCTGCGGCGGCTTGGCACTTACCATCGCACTCGGCACGCGCCACAGCTTCGGCCTGTTTCTGCAGCCGATGACCATGGACCTCGACTGGAACCGCCAAACCTTCGCCTTTGCGATGGCGCTGCAGAATCTGGTCTACGGCATCGCGCAGCCGTTCACCGGCATGATCGCCGACAAATACGGCGCCGGCCGCGTGATGGTGGCCGGCGCGATCATGTACGCACTCGGTCTCTTGTGGATGGCAAGCCCGTCCGGCGGGCTCGACTTCAGTTTGAGCGCCGGCGTGCTGATCGGTCTGGCATTGTCATGCAGCGGCTTCAGTATCGTGTTCGGCGTAATAGGCCGCGCCTTCCCGCCGGAAAAACGCAGCACTGCGCTCGGCATTGCCGGCGCCGCCGGTTCGCTCGGCCAGTTCGTCATGCTGCCGTTCGGGCAAACACTGATCAACAATATCGGCTGGCACTACGCACTGATGACGATGGCCCTGACCATACTCATCATTGCACCATTGTCGGCGGCGCTGATTGAAGACCGTTCTTCGCAACCCGCCTCGAAAAATCTGCAATCGATTCCGGAAGCATTGCGTGAAGCCGTGCATCACCAGGGTTACTGGCTGTTGTGCCTCGCCTATACGGTGTGCGGCTTCCAGATCATGTTCATTTCCATCCATTTCCCGTCCTATATGGCGGACCAGCACATGGCGCCCGAGGTCGGCATGGGTGCACTGGCACTGATCGGGCTATTTAATATTTTCGGCAGCTATACCTGGGGCTGGCTCGGCGGCCGCCACACCAAGAAATATCTGTTGAGCGCGCTCTATCTGATCCGCTCGGTCGCGATCACCGTTTTCATACTGGTGCCGGTCACGCCGCTGTCGGTCTATATTTTCGGCGCCGTGATCGGTTTTTTGTGGCTGGGTACGGTGCCGCTCACCAGCGGCCTGATTGCGCAGATTTTCGGCGTCAAATATTTATCAACACTGACCGGCATCGCTTTTCTGTTTCATCAGATCGGCAGCTTTCTCGGTATCGGCATTGCGGCCTGGTTGTTTGATACGTCTGGCTCGTACACTGTGATGTGGATGCTGACCATCGCCATGGGCATCGTCGCCGGCATATTGAATTATCCGATCGACGATCGTCAGATCGATCGCCGCGCCGCCGCCGCTACGACCTGAATTTATAGCCTGAGCAGCGCCATGCCGGTGGCGATAATCGCGGCCCCGGCGATCCGCCACACACCCAGCCGCTCTTTCAACAGCGTGCAACCGATAAGCGCGGCAAACAGCACCGAGGTTTCGCGCAAGGCTGCAATCGCGGCAATCGGCGCCGAAATCATCGCCCACAAGGCAATCGAGTAGGAGCCGAGCACACAAACGCCGCCGACCGCAGCAAAGCGCCAGCGCGTCCGGCAATACTCAAACACACGCTGGCGCTGCGCCAGCCACGCCACCAGCACAATCGGCGGCGCCTCCAGCACGAACATCCACAGGCAATAACTGAGCGAGTTGCCGGAAGCGCGGGTGCCGTAACCGTCGACCAGCGTATAACCCGCAATCACCACGGCTATCGACAACGCGAGCGGTGTTGCACGTTCTCGCAGCACCTGCGGATGACGCAGCACCGGCAGCAGTATGCCGGCGCAAATCAGCGCAATGCCGGTCCACACCATGGCGCTCAACGATTCGCCGAGAAACAACACACCGGCAAGCG
Organism: Betaproteobacteria bacterium; assembly: GCA_025363435.1. GTDB lineage: Bacteria > Pseudomonadota > Gammaproteobacteria > Burkholderiales > SG8-41 > PALSA-1004. Next base: position 18,184 of record JANYDY010000096.1, on the reverse strand, counting down.
CCACCAGCAGAGGCGCTATACCGCGCATCAGCGGATAGACATGCGAAAGATCGCCGAGCCGGTAGACCGCGCCGAGCATGAGGAAATAGCATACGTGCAGCAGCACCGAGGCCGCCAGCCACGGCCACGACGCCGGCGCGGGTGGAGTCGTGAATGGCAGCACCGCAGCGGCCAGCAGCGCGGCGGCTATGGTCAATGCGACGGTATCGAGCAGCGTGTTCGTGCTCGACTTGATGATCGCGTTCCATGACGCGTGCAGCAAAGCCGCAAACAGCACCAGCAAAAACACGTGCAGGGGAATGGCCATTGCCGGACCGGTAATGTTGCTGTTGAAAATAACGAAGCGACCATCCGATGTTATCCTAGTCGGGAACATTTTCGAATATGGAGGCAGCATGGCCGGTCAGGAATGGATAGACGTAGGTGACGCAACGGAATTGGCAAAACGCGAACTGCAGCAGGTCACCGCCAAGCGCACGCGCATCGCGCTGACCTGCCGCAACGGCAGCTTCGGCGCGATATCGGGCGTGTGCAATCACGTCGGCGGCCCGCTCGGCGAAGGCACGCTAGACGGCGACTACGTCACCTGCCCCTGGCATTTCTGGAAATTCCATCATAGCGACGGCAAGGGCGAACCGGGCTACGAGGAAGACGCGGTGCCGGCTTACGCGGTCAAGGTCGATAACGGTCGTGTGATGATCGATATCGCTTCGGCGACCGCGCGCACGCGCAAACCGCACCCGCCGCATCCGCTGGCGCGGCCGATCAAGCGTGAACCGGGGCCAATCCGCGTCATCGGCATCTCGACCACCGTGATGAACCCGGACCACCCGCGCTACAGCACCTCCGATGCGCTGCTGAAAACCGCGGTCGACCACGCCAAATCGATCGGCTGCAGCGGCGACATCATTTATCTGCGCGACCTGAATTTCCGCCATTGCGAAGGCTATTACTCTAAAAGCGCGCGCGCCTGCACCTGGCCGTGTTCAATTACGCAGATGGATGCGAATGATCAACTCGACCGCGTGTATGAAGCGGTGGTGCACGGCGCCGATGTCATTCTGGTATCGACGCCGATCCGTTGGGGGGTTGCCAGCAGCCTTTATTTCAAGATGGTCGAACGCATGAACTGCATCCAGAATCAGGAAACCATCGCCGACCGGCAATTGCTGAAGAACAAGGCTGCGGCCTTCATCATCACCGGCGGGCAGGACAACGTGCAGGCGGTGGCCGGCCAGATGCTCGGATTCTTCGCAGAGGTCGGCTGCCAGTTTCCGCAGTTTCCGTACATCGCCCATTCGCGCGGCTGGAGTGCGGAGGACATGGAAAACAACACGCGCTATGTGGAAACCAGCGTAGCGCTGCACGACGGCGCGCGTGCGCTGGTAGAACGCTCGATCGAAATGGCCAAACTGCTGGTGGCCGGCACGATCGCCGAAGTCGAAATGGTCGGCGGCGGCCGCAAAGGCCATCACCTCGACGTCAAGGCGCAGATTTGACCGCGCACAACGACAACCAGCGCCGCGGCGCGTAAAATATTGCCTGCGGCACACCGCCGAAACTACGGGGTCTTCATGGCTGCACAATCCGACATCACTAACATGGCGCTGTTCTGCGACTTCGAAAACATTGCGCTCGGCGTGCGCGACGCCAAATATTCCAAGTTCGACATCGACAAGGTGCTCGAGCGCCTGCTGCTGAAAGGCAGCATCGTCGTCAAAAAAGCCTATTGCGACTGGGATCGCTACAAGACCTTCAAGCAGCCGATGCACGAGGCTTCATTCGAGTTGATCGAAATTCCGCACGTGCGCATTTCCGGCAAGAATTCCGCCGACATTCGCATGGTTGTTGATGCGCTTGATCTTTGCTACACCAAATCGCATGTCGACGCCTTCGTCATCATCAGCGGTGACTCGGATTTCTCGCCGCTGGTTTCCAAGTTGCGCGAGAACAACAAAACGGTGATCGGCGTTGGTGTCAAAAATTCGACTTCGGATCTATTGATCGCGAATTGTGATGAATTCATTTTTTACGACGACCTCGTGCGTGAAACACCGACACGGCGCCGCGCGACCTCAAAAAAAGCTGCGCCCAAACCCGCCGCCAATGCGCCTGCGGCGGAAAGCGAAGCTGCACCCAAAGCGGACGAAGACCGCCAGCAGGAAGCGCTTGACCTGATTCTGGAAACGATCGAAGCACTCGGTGCGGAGCGCGGCGAAGACGACAAGATATGGGGTTCGATGGTGAAGCAGGCCTTGAAACGCCGCAAGCCTGGTTTCAGCGAGTCTTACTACGGCTTCCGTTCGTTCAACAAACTGCTTGAAGAAGCGCAAACGCGCAAACTGCTCTCGCTTGAGCGCGACGACAAATCCGGCGGCTATATCATCCACGTGCTTGCGCACGACGATTGAGACCCCGGCAGGCCGCTCGCGTCAAAGCTTCGCCGACTGCGCCGCCTCTTCCATCAACCAGTCGCGAAACGCCGCTACCGCCGGGCGCTGGCTGACGGCGGCATTGCTGACCGCGTAGTAGGCCGATTTCAACGGCACCTGCAATTCAAACGGCATCACCAGGCGTCCAACCGCCAGTTCGCTGGCAGCCAGCAAGGGCATGGTGGCGACGACGCCCAGCGAGTCGGCCGCCGCCTCAATGGCAAGCACGGCATGACTGAAATGCGAGCCGCGGCCGGTGTCGACGTCGCTGACACCGGCGCCCTTCAGCCAGACCTCCCAGAATCCGACACCGTCGTAAAGCACACCGGTGTCATCATGCACCAGTGCGTGATGCATCAGGTCCTGCGGCGTTTTGAGCGGCTGTTCGCCATTGACGAGCTGCGGGCTGCAAATCGGCGCAATCGTCGGCGCAAACAATTTGTCGGCGCGGTAGCCGGCATAACCGCCGTGCCCGTAGAGAATTGCAAAATCCGATTCCTGCAACCAATTCTGCAGCGTGGCGCGCTCAACGTCGTCGTCGCGCTCACCCTGCTTGACGCGGCGCAAACGCGCCGAAACACGGATGTCTATTTCCGGATGCGCCGAAAAAAAACGGTGCAGGCGCGGCACCAGCCAGCGCGTCGCCAATGACGGCGGCGCACTGATCGTCAGTTGCCCGGTATCCGGCTGCGGCCGCATCGCCGCGACCGCCTGCGCCAGCGCATCGAAGCCGGCGCTGAGTTGCGGCAGCGCCACGCGCGCCGCCGGCGTCAGTTCCATACCCCGGTTCAGGCGCCTGAAAAGCGGAATACCAAGATATTCCTCCAGCAGCTTGACCTGATGACTGACCGCCGCCGGGGTTACATTCAGTTCCTGCGCCGCCTGCTTCAGGCTGAGATGCCTGGCAGCCGATTCGAACACCTTCAGCGCATTCAGCGGCGGTAATCGTTCTGCCATATTCAGATTAGAAAATATAACTCGACGAGTGATTATATATCATGTGTTGCGACGCAACAAATTGCAAAAGTTCTGGTCTATCATGATGTAACAGTTGGAGAGCAGATTCAACCCAACCAAGTCAGTATAGTTTATAGAAGCCTAGAGCAAAGGAGTGCAAAATGACAATCGTCAACAGAAATGTCGTTAATTCAAGTATTTACGAACGCATCGGGAGCATACAGATGAGCCAGGGTGAGCGCGCCTTAGCCGTTGCTGCGATGGAAGATGGCGAAAAAATCGCTGAACTCATTCTCAACGTGGCACATGTGCTGCGCCTGTTTTTCACCACGCCCGGCCTGAAACCGAGCTTCAAGAACTAACGGCGGGTTGTCTGACGGCGCGGGCAATAGCCCGCGCCGTCCGGGTGCCGGCTACTGCGTGAGCAGCTTTTCAATCTCGCGCGTCATGCGCGGGCTGCCCGGATCGATGGCGCTGGCGTAGCCGCTGACGCGCGTGCCGCTGCGATCGATCAGATATTTGTGAAAGTTCCATTGCGGCGCGCCGCCGCCCTGCTTTGCCAGCGCTGCATATAGCGGGTTTGCACTCGCGCCGCTGACGACGGTCTTCTCGACCATCGGAAAACTGACCCCGTAATTGAGCTGGCAGAACTCGGCAACTTCCTTGTTGCTGCCGGGTTCCTGCGCACCGAAATCATTCGACGGGAACCCGATCACCACCAGACCGCGCGCCGCATAACGTTTGTAGAGCGCTTCAAGACCTTCATACTGCGGCGTATAGCCGCAGGCACTCGCCGTATTCACCACCAGAACGACTTTTCCTTTGTACTGGCACAGGGACTGCGGCTTGCCCGTCAGCAGCGCGGGAAAACTGTGATCGAGCAGCGGCGTGCAATCGGCGGCAGATGCGGAATCGGCAAAGGCGCCAAGCAGAAACACTGCGGTGAAAAGCCGGTGCCACATCGGGATCTGCCGCACCGTGAGCGGCCTATTTCATCGTCTCTGCGGCCTGCTTCACCGCTTTGACGATATTGATGTAACCGGTACAACGGCACAAATTGCCTTCAAGGCCGTGATAAATTTCTTCATCGGTCGGCTGCGGGTTGTCCTTGAGCAGCGCTGCGGTCGCCATGATCATGCCCGGCGTGCAGAAGCCACATTGCAGCGCGTGGCAATCGGTGAACGCCTGCTGCACCGGATGCAGCTGGTCGCCCTTGGCCATACCTTCGATGGTGACCACAGTCGCGCCATTGGCCTGCGCGGCGAGCATGGTGCAGGACTTCACGGCGCGGCCGTCGACATGCACCGTGCAACAACCGCACTGACTGGTATCGCAGCCGATATGTGTGCCGGTCAGGCCGAGATGGTCGCGCAACAGATCAACCAGCAGAGTGCGATCTTCAACTTCGCGCGCCTCGCGCGTGCCGTTAACAGTCAGTTCGATTTTGGCCATGGTCAGGATTCAGCAGTCAGGATTGAGGATTGAGGATTGAGGATTGAGTAGTCAGCAGGATCAAGCGACGAGTTTTTGCAAGGCGCGTTTACCCATCACTTGCACGAGGTTGGCGCGATATTCGCGCGTGGCGTGAAAGTCTTCGTTGAGGTCGTCAGCGGCGACTTTCAATTTATCCAGCACACCGGCCTTGAGGCCCTTCGCCAGCGCAGCCTCGGCGTCACTCCAGCGAAACACGCCCGGCCCTGCGCCGGTCACCGCCACGCGAACACCGGAAGTTGTTTCCGCAATAAACACGCCCGCCATCGCATAACCCGATGCCGGATGCGGAAATTTTTCATAGGCTGCGTGCTTCGGCAGCGGGAAAGCAATCTTCACAATGATCTCGCCCTCTTCCAGCGCGGTCGCAAACATGCCCTGAAAAAAATCCTCAGCAGCAATTTCGCGCCGGTTGGTAATGATTTTTGCGTTCAGCGCGAGTACTGCGGCAGGATAATCGGCCGCCGGATCGTTGTTGGCGACCGAGCCGCCCAGCGTGCCGCGATTACGCACCTGCGGATCACCGATCAAACTCGCCAGATAGGCCAACGCCGGAATGGCTTTTTTTACTGCTGCCGAAGATGCCACGTCGTAATGCCGCGTGGCAGCGCCTATGATCAGAGTGTCGCCCTTCACCTCGATGCCGGAGAGCTCGCTCAAGCCGCCGATATCGATCAGGTGCGATGGCTGCGCCAGCCCTTGTTTGAGCGTCGGCAGCAGCGTCATGCCACCCGACATCAGCTTGGCATCCGGGTTGGTTTTCGCCAGTGCGGCTGCATCAGCCAGCGATTTTGCCTTCAGATAACTGAACTGGAACATGGTTATTTCACCTTTGCTTGCTGTGCCTGTTGAATCACCTGCCACATGCGGCTGGCGGTCAACGGCATATCGAGATGCTGAATGCCGAGCGGACGCACGGCGTCGAGCGCCGCAGTTACCAGCGACGACAGTGAAGCCGTGCAACCAGCCTCGCCAACGCCCTTGGCGCCCAGCACATTGACCTTGCTGATGACCGGATGCTCGCTGATATTGATATTGCGCACCCAGCCGGCGCGCGGCATCGCATAGTCGCTGAAACTGCCGCTTAACAACTGACCGCTGGCCGGATCGTAAAAAACCCGTTCGCCGAACACCTGACCGGCGCCCATCGCCACGCCGCCGTGCACCTGGCCTTCGACAATCGCGTGGTTGATGACGGCGCCGGAATCATCGCATGCGGTGTACGCCGCGATTTCCGAGACGCCGGTTTCCGGATCGATTTCGACTTCCGCGACATGGCAACCGTTGGGAAACGTTGCGCCGACCGAACCTTCCGCCACCAGATTGAGCGGATGCGGATTTTTTCCGGCGTGTTTTTTCGCCAGCTCGAGCAGACCGACCGATTTTGTGCCGTCACGCGCGCTGAACACACCCTTTGCGTATTCAACCTGCGACGGCTCAAGCTCCAGCGCCTCGGCCGCCAGCGGGCGCGCCTGTTCAATCAATTTCTGCGCAGCGACCTTGCAAATACTACCGGCGCCGACGAGAGAACGCGAACCACCGGTATGGTTGCCGGCGATGTTCTTGCCCTGCACACTTTCGCGCAACGTCACATCATGCGCATCCACACCCAGCGTATCGGCAACGACCTGCGCAAACGTGGTTTCATGCCCCTGCCCCTGCGACAGCGCCACCGTGAACACTTCAAGACGGCCTTGCGCATCGAACTCGATCGCAATCTGATCCTTCGGAAACATGCCGGCGGCAGTGCCTTCTATAGTCGTCGACAAACCGATACCGCGCAGCTTGCCGCGTTTGCGTGCCGCTTCACGACGCACAGCGAAACCGTCCCAGTCCGCCGCCTTCAGCGCTTTGGCAAGGCAACCGTTGAAATCCGACGCTTCGTAAACGCCCATGGTCGGCGTTTTGTACGGGAATTCATTCAACGGAATAAAGTTGCGACGACGCAGTTCGGCGCGATCGATTTTGAGATCAACCGCAGCCTGATCAACCAGCCGCTCGACTACATAAGCGATATCCGGACGGCCGGCGCCGCGATACGCGGCAATCGGCGCCGTATTCGTCATCGCTACGCGGAAATTCGCATACAACGCCGGAATCTTGTAAACCCCGGTGGTGCAGATGGCCGGATTGCGCACATGGCTGGCGGTGCCGGTCGGCGTCAGATACGCGCCCATGTCGCAAACAAAGTTGTAACGCGCGGCAAGAAATTTGCCATCGCGATCCATCGCCAGTTCGCCGGCCATGATGAGGCTGCGTCCATGACTGTCGGAAAGAAAGCCTTCAGAACGGCTCGACACCCATTTAACCGGACGACCGAGTTTTTTCGCCGCTATCATCAGCGCGCCGTGCTCGGGATACACGGCACTGCGCTGGCCGAAACTGCCGCCGACGTCGTGCAGATGAAAGCGCAGCTTTTCTTCCGCCACACCAGTCAGCGCGGCAAATTGCCAGCGCATCATGATGATGCCCTGCGAATTGGTATAGACGTCGTAGCTGTCGGTTGCCGTGTCGTAGCCGATTACGGCGGCGCGCGGCTCCATCGGGCTCGGCACCACGCGCGGCGACACCACTTTCAGTTTGGTGATATGCGCAGCCTGCTTGAAGGCCTGCTCAACTGCCGCCGCATCGCCGGTGTCCCACTCGAAATTCAGATTGCCTGGAACATTGGTGTGCAATTGCGGCGCGCCCGCTGCCAGCGCCGCCTCGGCATCAACTACAACCGGCAGGTCCTTGTAGGTCACTTCAATCGCATCAAGCGCGTCCTGCGCTGCCAGCGCCGATTCGGCAACCACCATCGCCACCGTTTCGCCAACAAAACGCACCCGGCCGTGGGCAATGACCGGCCGTTCCGGTTTAATAAGGGTAGCGCCGGCACGATTGGTAAACGTCAGCAGATTGGGAAAGTCCTTGTAGCCGGCAGCCATCGCGTCTTCGCCCGTAAATACGGCGACGACACCGGGGCGCTTCAACGCAGGTTTCGCATTGATGGCAACAATTTCCGCGTGCGCACAATCGCAGCGCAAAAAACTTGCGTGCAACTGGCCCGGCAGATTCATATCGGAAGAATAACGCCCGCGACCGGTAATCAAACGCAGATCTTCGCGGCGATTAGCCGCATGTTTCTCACTCATGGATGGATGGCCGTCTTGTGTTATGCGCCCGGGAAGTCCGCAGGCGGGTTATGGCACCAACTATATTCGTTTTGCGCACACTTGTCGAAGTCGCGCGCTGACTATACTCAATCCTGAATCCTGCAGTCAGGTTTCCAGCGGAAGTCTGATCGCCTGCCCGGTGGCCGCCGCACGCTCGATTGCGATTGTGGTCTCCAGCGTGACACGCGCCTGTTGCGGTGTCGCATGCACGGTGGGCGCGCCGGTCACCAGATGATCGAGCCAGGCACGCGTTTCGTTGGCCAGCGGCCCCCAGAAATCACCACAGGCCCAGTCACCGGCAGTATTGCTGCCGAGAAAAGCCATGTTGACACCGTGATCGGGAACATAGGCGTGCGGAATACCCTTCTCGGAATAAATCAGGTGATCGAGATGATCATCATCGATGATCATGGTGCCGTCCGACCCCAGCAGCTCGACGCGATCGGATTGACCCAGCGTCGGATACTTCGCCGGCAGCGCATAACTGACACCAAGGTTGATCACCGCGCCGTCGGCCAGCGTAACAATGCCCCAGGTCACATCATGCGCATTGAAACCGGCCTCCTTGAAAATGCCGTGCTGGCCGCGCGCGATCACTTCCACCGGCGGATTGCCTTCAAGAAACCAGCACATCAGATCGACGTAATAGGTCAGCACATCGACTACCGGCGTGGCATGCGCCGAACGCTTGAGAATCGAGAACGCCTGGGCGCGCGAATTGTAGACGCGCGCGGTGCCGCCGACCACGCGGCCGAGCCGCCCCTGTACCATCTGTTCCTTGGCGCGCAAAAAACATTCCTTGTAGCGACGGCTGTAGCCGATGCGCAAATCACCGCCGGTCTTGCGTAATGTTTCGAGTATGTCGTCAGCGTCGGCGAGTGTGAGCGCAATCGGCTTCTCGACCAGCACCGCTTTGCCGAGCTCAAGCGCGTGTTTGATCGGCGCCGCGTGCAGATCTTCCGGCGTCGACACAAACACCGCATTGACCTCGGGCCGTTCAATCGCCTCGAAATTATTGCCGGTATGGAAATCCGCACCGGTGGTTTGCGCCAGCGCCGCCGCACGCGCCGGATCAAGATCAGCGATGGCGAGAAAACCAACGGACGGATGTTTGGCGGCGAGCCGCGCGCGCAGCGTGCCGATTCTGCCCGCCCCTATCACTGCAATTCCAAGTTCCTTGCGCTGCACTGTATGACTCCAAAAAATAATTAATCAGTCCAGGCGGACAACGAAGCCGCCGATTATATCCGCAGCAGCCTGAAAATTCCGTGCCGCGGCTACTCTCCGCGGATACCGGCGTTTCATTCGACCTTTATATTCGTTTGCCGCAAAATCTGCGCATAACGCCTGATTTCATTTTGCACAAAGATGCGAAATTCTTCCGGTGTGTTTGCCACTGCGGCAAAACCGCTCGCCGCAAGAATTTCGCGCATGCGCGGCGTCTGCACGGCCTTGCTGATTTCGCTTTGCAAGCGGGTGATGATCGCCGCCGGCGTCTTCGCAGTCGCGAACCAGCCATTCCAGGTGAAATCGACCACGTAGTCGGGCAGGCCCGATTCGGCGATAGTCGGCACCTCCGGCATCAACGCCAGACGCTTCGAGCCGGTGAAACCAAGCGCACGCAAGCGGCCCGATTTAACGTACGGCACCGCCGCGGTCGGCGGCACGATCAGCACCTGGATTTCGTTGCCCATCAATGCCGCAAAGGTATCGCTGCCGCCTTTATACGGCACGTGCTGCAAACGCACGCCGGCGCGCTGATTGAAGACTTCGGTAGCCAGATGCAGTGTGTTGCCCGCGGGCGGCGAACCGTAACTCAAGGGTTTTACTTTCGCCAGCGCAATCAACTCCATGATCGATTGCACCGGCAACGCAGGATTAACCAACAGCAGATAGCCGGAGCCGGAGGCGACGTTGGTGACCGGTATGTAATCGCGATTAACATCATAACTAAGATTTTTGTAGAGCAGCGTGTTGATGATGAAACCGGGCGGTGTGTGCATCACCGTGTAACCGTCCGGCACGGCGCGCGCAACGATCTCGGCGCCGATGATGCCGTTGGCGCCGGCACGGTTGTCGATGATGAAGGTTTTGCCGAGCTGCGTTTCGAGCTGCGCGCCCAACGCGCGCGCCAGCACGTCGGGGCTGCCGCCGGGACCGAACGGCACCACCACGCGCACCGGCCGCAACGGATACGCCGGCTCCGCTGCCATAGCTGCGCCAACAAACCCGCCAACTGCCACCACGACTGCGAGCAAGTGCCGCATGGTCCGATGCCTCCTCGTGTCGAGTTCAAGTAGTATAGCGGCAGCGCAATCCCCCGGAACGGCAAGATGGAACCACGCGACTACGGCCCCTACCCCTACGTACCAATCAACCGCCGGCCGAAATGGCAATGGCCGAACGGCGCGCGCCTGGCGATCTGGGTTGCGCCGAATCTCGAATTTTTTCCGCTGACGCGCCCGCTCGCTGCCAACCCGATGCAGAAAACGCCGGAAAAAGCGCCGACCATCCGCACCTGGGGCGTACGCGACTACGGCAACCGCGTCGGCATATTCCGGCTGATGGACCTGCTGACGAAATACGGCATACGCGTCACCGCATCATTGAATGCGGATTTGTGCGACCAGCATCCGCAAATCGTCGAAGACGCGGTCAAGCTCGGCTGGGAATTTATCGCCCACAACCGCACCAACGCGGTGTGGTTAAGCGCCATTCCGCCGGACGAAGAACGCGAATTTATCCGTTATTGCAGCGAGCGCGTGATGCGCGCCACCGGCAAACGTCCGCTCGGCTGGCTAAGTTCGGCGATGGATGAAACCTGGAACACTCTCGATCACCTCGTCGCCGAAAATTTTTTATACGTCGCCGACTGGGTTAACGACGATCAGCCCTATCGCATGCAGGTCGGCGGCAGGGAGATCATTTGCCTGCCCTATTCCTACGAGGTCAACGACAACGCGCAAATGGTCTCGCGCTTCGCCTCAATCGACGATTTCGAATTAATGATCAAACGCACTTTCGACGTGCTCTATCGCGAAGGCGAGGATTCCGCACGCGTGATGGCGATCTGCCTGCATCCCTTCATCAGCGGCGTGCCGCACCGCATCGCCGGTCTCGACGCAGCGTTTCGTTACATCTGCGACCACAATGATGTGTGGTGGGCGACCGGCGAAGAAATTGTGCGCGCTTATCAGGCCTCGGCGGCGGCAGTCTGACTGCAAGCAATGCAATTTTCTGAGGGGAACAAGCTTGTCAGCCATCACCGTTAATCTTCCAACCGACCCGTTGCTGCTGGATATCGCCGATTATGTTGACGGCTATGTCGTCGCCGGCGATGCCGCCTATAACATGGCGCGCCATTGCCTGATGGATAGCCTGGCCTGCGCCCTCGAAGCGCTGGATCACGCTGACTGCGTGGCACTGCTCGGGCCGCTGCTGCCCGGCGCCGGCTGCACCGCGGGCGCGCGCGTGCCCGGCACTGCGTTCCTGCTCGATCCGGTTACCGCAGCGTTCAACATCGCCTGCATGGTGCGCTGGCTGGACTACAGCGATACCTGGGTCGCCAGTCCGACCACCACGCACCCCTCGGATGACGTCGGCGCCATACTGGCCGTTGCCGATCATCTGAGCCGCGCCGCCGTTGCCGCGGGCAAACCGCCGCTGACGCTCAAGAGCGTGCTTGAAGGCATGATCAAGGCGCATGAGATACAGGGCCGCCTGGGTGCGGAAATTGCGCTGACCGAGCACGGCATCGACAATGTGTTTCTGGCAAAAATCGCCTGCGCCGCAGTCGTCACGAAAATGTTCGGCGGCAGCCACGCACAAATCGTCAACGCGCTTGCACTCGCGTTTTTCGATGTCAGTCTGTGCGTGCATCGCTACGGCTCGAATACCGGGCCGCGCAAAGGCTGGGCCGGCGCCGATGCCGTGGCACAGGCCGTGCGGCTGGCGCTGATGGCGCTCAGGAACGAGCCGGGTTATCCGCAGGTGCTGAGCCATCCGCAGTGGGGGTTCGGCAAAACGTTCCTCGGCGGCAAAACGCCGCAGCGCGGCGACGCGTTCGGCACCATGGTCATGGAAAACGTGTTCTTCAAGCTGCTGTGCCCGGTGGTGATACACGCGCAATCCGCCATCGAGTGCGCGCTGCAGCTGCATCCACTCGTGCAGGCACGGCTCGACGATATTGCGCAGATCCGGCTGGTCACGCATAAAGAAACCATGCGCAGGATCGACAAGCGCGGCCCGCTGCGCAACGCCGCCGACCGCGATCATTGCCTGCAGTACGCGGTCGCGGTGGCGTTGTTGCACGGCCGCCTCACCGCGCACGATTACGGCGACGACATCGCGGCGGATCCGCGTATCGACCGCCTGCGCGCATTGATGACAGTGCGCGAAGATCCGCGCTATACCGCCGGCTATCTGGATACGACGCGTCGCACCAACGCCAATGCGATCGAGCTTTGTTTCAAAGACGGCAGCAGCAGCGGTCTGGTCGAGTTCGAATATCCGGTCGGGCATTCAAGCCGGCGCAAGGAAGGCCTGCCGCTGCTGATCGCCAAATTCGAACGCAATGTCGCGCGCAAATTTCCACCGGCGCAACAATGCGCCATTACCACGCTGTGCCTGGATCACACGCGGCTGATAAATACGCCGGTGCACGAATTCACCGATCTCTTCGCGCTTTAAAGCGCCGCGGCTCCCGGCGGCGCTAATCGGCGCGAATGCCGGCCTCCCTGATGACTTTGCCGAGGCGCGCCATTTCCGCCTTCACCGTCGCCGCAAGTTCTTCCGGCGTACTGCCGAGCGACTCTACACCGGCACCGGAAAATCTTTCCCGGGTTTCGCTCTTCTGCAAAAACGACACGATTTCCTGATTGAGCCGGCGGACCACCGCCGCCGGCGTTCCGGCCGGCGCGAAAATTCCCTGTATCGACACCAGCTCATAACCGGGCACACCGCCGGCCGCCACCGTCGGCAAGCCGGGAAACAGCGGCGAGGGCTTCGCACTGGTCACTGCCAGCGCATGCACGCGGCCCGATCGCAGGTGACCGGCTACCGCACCGGCGTTGGCGAACATGAATTGCACCTGGCCGCCGATAAGTTCGTTCAGCGCCAGGCTGCCGCTCTTGTAATTGATACGCACCACGTCGGCGCCCAGCATCGACTTGAACAACTCCGAGGCGAGATGGCCCGAACCGCCGGTGCCCGACGTTGCATAGTTGAGCACGCCCGGCTTCGCTTTCATCAAGGCGATCAGTTCGGCAACCGATTTAACCGGTGATGACGCCGGCACCACCAGAACATTGGGTGAACTGATTGCCAGCGTGACCGGCGCGAAATCACGCACCGGATCGTAGCTCGTTTTTTGCAGGAAGGGCCCGATCCACAGCGGAGCCGCCGAAAGACAAAGCGTGTAGCCGTCCGGTGAAGCCTTGGAGACAATTTCGCCCGGCGCAATTCCGCTGATGCGGTTTTCCACGATCACCTGCTGGCCAAGGCCGGCGGATATCCCCTGCGCGATCAGGCGCGCGGCGAAATCTCCGCCGCTGCCGACACCGGTTACAACGATTCGAATCGGCTTGTTGGGATAAGAAGAAGGAGAAGGCTGGCCGGCCGCCTGCGCAGCGCTGCAAACAAACAGACCGGCTGACAGGATGCAAACTGAAATACGCGTGCGCAAAACCATTGCGGCCCCTACTCGGCGCGAATATTGGCGGCCTTGATCACACGGCCCATGCGCACCATTTCCGATTTCATCGTATCGGCGAGGCCCTGCGGGCTGCTGGCGACGATCTCGGTGCTCGCGCTCAAAAATTTCTCGCGCGTGTCCGGCGTATTCAAAACCTTGACGATTTCCCGGTTCAAGCGCTCGACCAGCGCAGCGGGTGTTTTCGCCGGCACGAACACCGCGTACATCGCCACGCATTCGTACCCCGGCAATCCGGATTCCGCGACCGTGGGGATGCCCGGCGCCAGCGCCGATGGCTTGGCACTGCTCACCGCATGCGCGCGCAAGCGTCCGGCTTTAACCTGCGGCAGTGCCGCACTCGCATTCGGAAACATCATCTGGATACGTCCGCCGATCACATCGGTTACCGCAAGACCGACGCCTTTGTAACCGATGTGCACGATGTTGACGCCGGCCATCGATTTGAACAACTCACCCGCCAGATGCGGAATCGCACCGGAAGGCCCCGACGCGAAGTTCAATTCACCGGGCTTCGCCTTCGCCAGCGCGATCAATTCCTTCATCGAATTTGCAGGCACCGACGGATGCGTGACCAGTATCATCGGCGAACTGCCGACCAGCGTGACCGGTGCAAAATCCTTCACCGGATCGTACGGCGTTTCCTTGCGCATGAACGGAATCAGCCACAGCGTGCTGCTGTAGGTGAACAGCGTATAGCCGTCGGGCGCCGATTTGGCGGCGATATCGGCGATGATGACGCCACCGACGCGGTTATCGACGATGACCTGCTGGCCGAGGCCGCCTGACATGCCCTGCGCGATCAAACGCGCCGACAGATCACTGCCGCCGCCGAGTTCCGCCGTCAACATGCGCAGTGGTTTGGTCGGCCAGCTCTGCGCGCCGGCATCGGCAATGCCGGTCAGCGCGACTGCAAGCATCGTTAAAGTTCCTGCTGCATACGATTTATAAACCCTGTTCAAAACTTTCTCCCGAAACATTTGATCGGTAACAGCGCGGAATCCGAGGCGCATCTTCGCATATTCCACCCGGCGCTTGCATGCGGCACGATTTATCTCAACACTTGTCGTTGAATCGGATGCGCTGCGCTACTATCATGCGCAATAATCAATTCACCACGATCAATTCCGGAGCAAGGCAATGCCCAAGCAGGCCGCAGACCAAGCATTCCACGTCGAAGAAGCCACGATCGATCAACTGCAGCAGGCGATCCACGACGGTCGCACCACCTGTGTCGATGTCGTCAAACAGTACATCGCACGCGCGCGCGCCTACAACGGCCCGTCGAGCCTGCTCGTCACCGAATGCGGCGCAGCGATACCTGAAGCCACCGGCGTCGTACGCGCGCAATCGGCGCTCAAATTTCCGACCGCAACAGTCAAGGCATCCACCCTGTTTCCCGACCTCGATCAGTATCAGGGCCCACCGCTCGAGTTCGGCCGCATGGAAGCAACCTCGTCCGACCCTTCCGTCCAGCAACAGTACGGCATGATCGTCGGCAAAGCGGATGCCGGACAGGTCAACGGTCTCGCCACATTGAACATCCGTGGCGAACGTTCGGTGACCTGCCGCGGCGATTACGACCGCCACCCCGACAACGGCCCGCTGCCTGAAGGCGCGCCGGCAGTCTGCGAAATCTTCCGCCGCCAGCCCGACGCATTGGAACAAGCCGCCGCCCTCGACGAAAAATACGGCCGTAATCCCGACCTCGAAAAAATGCCGCTCTACGGCGTCGTCTTTTCATTCAAAGATGCATTCGATACCAAAGACATGCGTTCAACCGGCGGCGGCGACGCGCACTACGACATCGATTTCCCGGCGCGCGACCACATACTCGTCGATCAGTTGCGCAAAAAAGGCGCGATCATCTACGCCAAGGCATTGATGACCGAATACAACGGGCGCGCCGGCGACCCGGGCGGCCGCAATCATCCGGACAAAGTTCTGCCCTCGGTGCTCGGTTACCAGCGCAGCAGCTGGGCCGGTAATCCGTCGAACCCGTATGACACCACGCGCGCGGCCTCACTCGGCTCGAGCTCCGGTTCCGGGGTTTCTGTGAGTGCAAATCTGGTGATGGCCAGCCTCGGCGAAGAAACACGCGCCTCGACACGCGGTCCGGCGAATCACAATGCGGTGGCACTAATATTGCCGCATAAAGCACTTCTCGGTTTCGACGGCGGCGCGATCGGCGCCGACATCTACTGCGACCGCACCGGCATCCTGTGCCGCAGCATCATCGATTGCGCGAAAGTGCTCGATGCTTTGAAAGATCCCGAGCATGGCTACTATGATCCGCGCGATCCTTACACCACGGTGCCGCGCTCATCGGTATTGAGTTCCGGCTACGCAGTACATGCCAAAGCGCCCGGCGCGCCCGGCACGCTGCGCGGCATGCGCATCGGCATCGTGCGCGAATCGATGCTCGCAGCCGGCAGCAAAGCCGCTGAACCGATTACGACCGCCGTGGCAAAAGAAATCAAAAACATACTTGGCGCGCATCTGGGCGCGACACTGGTCGAATCGTCCGATCCGTTGTGGCAATCCGATCCCGGCGTCGAGCAAATGAGTATCGATTTCCGCAAGGCGCTGGCGCGGCTGGTGCCGGTGTTCATGCCCGATCTGCTGTTCCGCCTGAATGCGGAAGGCAAACCGGTGTTCCCGGATTTCGCCTCGGCAATTGTGCCAACCGAGTTTGCGCAAGGCAAAGTGTTCGGCAGCGGCAAACTGCAACCGATCGACTACATGGTCGAGCTCGCGGATTTACGCATCGAACCACCGAAGAATCTCGACGTCTCGACGGTGCAGAACCAGATACTCGCCAACTCATTCCGCTTCCACATCCGGCAATATCTGTCGCGCCGTGCCATCGACTGGAAAGCGCGCGGCTTTACTGAAACACTGATTGACTGGCCAACGCTCAACGCACGCTCGAAATACTGGGGCGACGATCAACGCTCGGCTTATAAAAACTGGGAGGAGACCAACGATCCGCGCAATCCGCCCGGCGGCCGCCAGGGTATCGATGAACGCATCATGCTGCGCGAGTTGTTGCGCCGCGTCGACATGATGGTGATTCTCGAAAACAAGCTCGATGCCATCGTGCGTTTGCACACGCCGGTGCCGCCGGCAAAAATCGGCGGCCCCGACGAGCCCGGCTTGATCGCGCGGCTGCGCAATGAATCGCAATACGGTCCGAATGCCGGTCTTACCGAAATTCTGATTCCCGCCGGTTATGTGACGACCGCTTACGACGCCAAATTCGCCTTGAGCCCTGATCGTAAAAAGTATATTGCGGTCGCCAGCGACAAGCCGACCGCGCTGGCCGCACCCGGCCTGCCCTTTTCGCTGGTATTCCGCGCCGAACCGGGCAAGGAGGATCTCGTAATGAAAATCGCCTCGGCCTATGAAGCAGCCTCACAGCGGCGCGTGCCGCCGCCGGCATTTGACCGCTCTCCGGCGTGGTGATACCGTGCGGCTTGGAAAAAAAAGGGGTTTGAAATCCCTGTCCACCGGCAACCGCTCCCAGCTCAACAAATGCGGACCCGACACCCATCCCGATCAAGTTTGGCGACAGCAGGAGGACCTATGATATTGCGAAAAATTCTTTTGAGTGGCGTGGCTGCATTCTGCATTGCAGCCTTGGCGTTGGTTGCACCGTCTTCGCAGGCAGCGCAGGCGGCTGCAGTCGCCATTGACGGCGACGACATCGGCGGCGTGGTGCGCAGCGCAAACGGGCCGGAGGCCGGCGTCTGGGTGATCGCGGAAACGCGCGAATTGCCGGTACGCTATATCAAGAGCGTCGTCACCGACGATCAGGGCCGCTACGTCATCCCCGATCTGCCGAAAGCCAATTACGACGTCTGGGTGCGCGGCTACGGCCTCGTCGATTCGCCGAAGGTAAAGAGCACGCCGGGCAAGCAACTCAATTTGACCGCAGTGATCGCGCCGAACGAAGCAGCCGCCGCACATTATTACCCGGCGATCTACTGGTTCTCTATGATGAAACTTCCCGACGCCAGCGTGTTCGGCAGCAAAGACGCGCCGAGCAACGTCAAGATGACCGACTATCTGAACGTCATGAAGAACAACGGCTGTGTTGGCTGCCATCAGCTCGGCCATTTGTCGACCCGCACGATCCCCGAATACCATCTCAAGGGCAAGTCGCACCAGGACGCCTGGGTGCGCCGCATCCAGTCCGGCCAGGCCGGCGAAAACATGGTGCTGCTCGCCGCCGGCCAGTTGGGCGGCATGCCATTCCCGTATCTCGCCGACTGGACCGAGCGCGTCGCCAAGGGTGAATTGCCGTGGGCCAAGCCGGTGCGGCCGCAGGGCGTCGAGCGCAATATCGTCGTCACGCTGCGCGACTGGCACAACGACAAGCAGTATCTGCATGATCTGATTTCCACCGACAAGCGTTATCCGACCGTCAATGGCTACGG
>JANYDY010000085.1 GCA_025363435.1 Betaproteobacteria bacterium | reverse complement strand
ATACGCCGGCAGCGACTGCCCTTCGTACGGCACCTCGACGAATTCGATATTCGGGTAGCGGCGCTTCAGGCCCTCGTGCGCGCAATGCAAACTCTTCTTGTACATGTCGGTTTTTTTGTCGCCCGGCTCGATCATGCGCTCGCCGGTGTAATAGTAGTTGGCGGCGCGCAGATAGTAGTTGCCGGCGGTGGCATGGTTGCCGGCGGCCGCCGCGCTGTCGCCGGCGCGTTCGACGAACTCGGCCATCGCCGACCATTCCTCCCACCACGCATGCGGCTCATCGATGCGCGCGTGCAGTTTCTGCGTGACGATATCCATTTCGCCCAACGCCACCGCGCCATAGGGCGCCATGCCCTTGGTGACGAGTATCGCGTTCGACCATTGAAAATTCTGCGGGAAGCTGTGAATCCAGTTGCCGTTGTAGAACATCTTTTCTCCTCGTGAACGTCGTGCCTGAACGGTATTTTACTTTTGCCCAAGAATACCCCAAACACACTGTTAACGTGATTGCCGGCCGGCCACAGCAACATGGTTGCCCTGAAGCGATGCGCTCGTTACGATAGAGGCAGAAAAAGATCCGCGACATCGATTGCGGTGCAAATTCGGGAGGAATAATGAAGTATTTGCAGGGTCTGTTGCTGGCGGTCACGACCGTCGCATTCAACGCCTGCGCGCAAGCGCCGGCAAGCGGGGGCGCGGCGGGCTATCCGGCGCGCGCGATCCGCATCATCATTCCGTTTGCGGCGGGCGGCGCGACCGATGTCGTCTTTCGTATACTCGCGCCGCATCTGACCGAAAGCCTCGGCCAGACGGTGTTGATCGATAACCGGCCCGGTGGTGCTGCCACCATCGGCATGGACATCGCGCTGAAATCGCCGCCCGACGGTTACACGCTGGGTGTGGCCAACGTGTCGTTCGGCGTCAATCCGTCGCTGTTTGCGAAAATGCCCTTCGACAGCGAAAAAGACATCACGCCGATCAGTCTGGTCGCCATGGTGCCGATGGTGCTGGCGGTGCATCCGTCGGTGCCGGCGCGCTCGGTGAAGCAGCTGATCGCACTTGCCAAGGCGCGGCCGGGCGGGCTCAACTATGCGTCGGCGGGCAATGCCAGCGCCGGCCATCTCGCTATGGAACTGCTCAAGTTCCAGACCGGAACCGACATGGTGCACATCGCATTCAAGGGCGGCGGACCGCAGGTCATCTCCAGCGTCAGCGGCGAGACCGCAGTGATCTTCACCACCGTGCCGGCATCGATACAGCATCTGCGTTCCGGGCGTCTGATCGGGCTCGGCGTCAGCACGCTGAGCCGCGATCCGGCGCTGCCCGAGGTGCCGACGATTGCGGAATCCGGCGTGCCCGGTTATGAATTCTACGAATGGCAGGGCCTGGTTGCGCCCGCCGGCACGCCGGCCGCCGTGATCGCGCGATTACAGCGCGAAATCGTGCGCGTGCTCGGCATTGCCGATGTGAAAACCCGCATCGCCGGTGTCGGCGCGCATGCGGTCGGCGGCACGCCGGACGAACTCGCCGCATTTATCAAAAAAGAAATCGTGACCTGGGCCAGGGTGGTGAAGACCGCTGGCATCCGCGTCGACTGAGGGTGCAAGAGGAAAATATGGATGCGCGCATCAGAAGGGTAGTCACAGGGCATGACAGCGAAGGCAAGGCGATCGTGTTGTCAGACGATTTCGCGCACGCGGTGAAGACGGTGCCGCAGTGGCCGGGCCTGATCTCGACCGATATCTGGAAAACCAGTGCGATGCCGGTGCCGCTGGCGAAAGACGAGGCTGATCCGACGCTGGCGCCGCGCTCGTTGCATCCGGCGCCGAACGGCACCACCTTCCGCATTTCGGTGGTGCCGCCGGAATCGGACTTCGTGCGCAATCTCGATCCGGCGGCGGCGCAGGCGTTGTTCAAAGGTGTCGGCAATGCAGACGCCTCGACGCACGGGCGCGGCGGCCGTCATCCGCTGATGCATCGCACCGAGACGCTCGACTACGCGGTGGTGCTCGAAGGTGAAATCACCATGCTGCTCGACGACAGCGAAGTCAATTTGAAAGCGGGCGACGTGGTGATACAACGCGCAACCAATCACGCCTGGAGCAACCGCTCGGGCAAACCCGTGCGCATGCTCTACGTGCTGATCGACGGCAAACTGGATAGCGGTCTTGCCGCCGCGCGCGGCGACCGCTCAAGCTGAACGCAAGCGCCATGCAGTGCGACGCCGGTTCGCGCATCAAGGGGCGGTCCGTATGACTATTGCAGTTCGTGCATTGCTGTTATGTGTCACCGCCGCATGCTGCTGCGCAGGCGATGGTGTCGCACAGCCGTACCCGGCAAAACCGGTGCGCTACATTGTCACCGGCTCGCCGGGCAGTTCAACCGATGCCCTGGGCCGCCTGATGGCCGAGGGGCTGGCGCAGCAGTTCGGCCGCCAGTTCGTGGTCGAAAACCGCACCGGTGGCGGCTCCAATATCGGTCCTGAATACGTTGCCAAATCGCCGGCCGATGGCTATACGCTGTTGCAAATGACCATCAGCCACACGGTCAACGTTACACTTTACAAAGCGCTCGGCTACGATATCGTGCGCGATTTTGCGCCGGTGACGCAGATCGCCACCGAACCGGCGGTGCTGGTGGTGCATCCTTCGCTGCCGGTGCGTTCGGTGCCGGCGCTGATCAAGCTGGCGAAGGCGCAGCCGGGCGCGCTGACCTATTCCTCCGGCGGCACCGGCACCTTCACTTTTCTCGCCGCCGAATTGTTCAACGGGCAGGCCGGCATCAAAATGCTGCATGTGCCGTACAAGGGCGGCGGCCCGGCGTTGAACGCGGTGATTGCCGGCGAGGTGACGGTGTATTTCGCGCCGCTCGGCGTGGCGATGCCGCATTTGCACAGCGGGCGCCTGTGGCCGCTCGGTGTGACGACGTTGAAACGCCTGCCCTTGCTGCCCGATCTGCCGTCCGTTGCCGAATCAGGTCTAAACGGGTACGAATCGGGTAACTGGTTCGGTCTCATGGTGCCGGCGAAAACGCCGCGCGAAATCGTCGTCAGTTTGCACGCAGCAGCGCTAGCCGTGCTGCGTAGCCCGCTGACGATCAAACGCCTGAGCGACCTCGCCTATGTGCCGGTCGGCAATGCGCCGGAAGAACTCGCGGCGCATATCCGCATCGAGGTCGAACGCCTGGGCAAAATCGTGCGGAGATTGAATCTTTCCGCCGATTGAATCCCGGTGGCGCCTGCTTTTAACGGGGGCATCGCAGGTTAGCGCTCACTGCGCATCATATTTCGAGTAAAATGGTCCCTCACTCGCGGTAACGCGCGGTATCGTCTGGCTCCGCACAGCAGGAACTCCATGACCACCACCGAAGTTAAAAAGCGCTTCTGCAGCACCGGCAGCCATTGGGTTGCCACCGAAGGTCGCAAGATCGGCGCCACACGCTGGATCTGCGCGGCCTGTTATGAACGTCGCCGCACCGAGTTGCGCAATCTGGCCAAGAACAAGCGGCTGGCATTGCGCGTTGCCGCCAAAGGTTAGCGCGCTCTAGCGGTTGTCGTGACCAGCGTCGGCAACCGGCGTTTCGGTCGGCGGCTTGAGGGTCGCTTCCGGGCAATCACGCACATCAAGCACACGCCGTTTGGTTGACTCGCAGTAGTGCGAGCGGGGCGTCGTTGCCGGCAGCGTTGAATAATGCGAACGATGTGATCCGCCGTGATGGTGGCCGTGACTGCCGCTGCGGGCAACGGCGGGCGCGTTCGCCAACAGCGTGAGCGTCAATAGCATCGGCAACGTCAACTGCAATATGAGTTTCACTGGTTTCACCTGGCACGACAGACGGCCTGCGCGGCTATCATCGCGTGCCGCGCGTACGCCATCCTTACCGCCGCCCACCAGCGCGTTTTTCATTCCTTGACTGCGGCGTCCGGTGTCGTCGCGGTCTCCGGTTGGAGCGGCACACGGCGGAAGCCGCGCGCGCGCAGGCAGTTGTCGAGATATTCCTGTTCCAGCATGAAACGGCTCGGGTAGGGTGACGGACGATAGTAAGAGAAGGGCCGGCCGCGCGCATCGCGGCCGATGAAGCTGCGAGGAAAAGGTTCGAACATCCAGTGATTGGCGCTGGCGATCGACTGGCTGCGGCAATCGTTCCAGTCGGTTTTGGCGTAGTCGAGTGAGAGGCCGTCGCGCTCCCAGCGTGTCGGTGTGCAGGCGCCAAGCAATGCAGTTGCGATTACCGCAACAGCCATCGCGGGGCAGCGGACGGCGCGGCAATGCGGCGCGGGTTTTGCCGTGGTGTCGGGCATAGTGATGGTTGGATCGCAGCGGCGCATGTGCGTTCCCTGATTACGCGCCGGCAGGCGAAACCGGCGGTGTGCAGATGATACACTCGGTGACGGTTTTGCCCTTGTCCGTGCACATACAGCGATGTCGATTTATTCCATCCTCGTTCTTGCCTTCGTCAACAATATCGGTTCGCGCGCTTCGCGCGTGCTGCTGGTTCTCTACGCGCTCAATCTCGGCGCGCAGCCGCTGACCATCGGCCTGCTTGCCGCAACCATCGGCCTTTTTCCGATGCTGTTTTCGTGGTGGAGCGGGCGCTTGTCCGACCGTTTCGGCGCGCGCTGGCTGCTGACGCTGGGTGCAGCCGGCAGCGCCGTCGGCATGACCCTGCCGTATTTGTCGCCCGGCCTGCCGGCGATATTTGTCGCCGCCGCGCTGGCCGGTTTGTCGATCACCGTATATCAGGTGTCGATGCAGAATCTGGTCGGCATCATGAGCGCGCCACAGGATCGCGTGCGCAACTTCAGCAACTATAGTCTGGCCGGCGCGACCTCCGGTTTTGTCGGTCCGATGATCGCCGGTTTTTCCATCGATCATTCGGGCTACGCTGTAGCCTGTTTGTATCTCGCGGCGCTGCCGCTGGTGCTGATCGTCATGCTGCTGGCGCGCGGCGCCGGTTTGCCCCGCGGCAGCGGCGAAGCGGCGCCCACCGGCGGCATCGCGCATACGCTTGCCGAACCCGGCGTGTGGCGCATCCTTGCGGTCAGTGCCCTCGCGCAAAGCGGCATGGATCTGTTTCAGTTCTATATGCCGGTCTACGGCCACGATGCCGGATTGTCGGCGTCGGCGATCGGCATCGTACTGGCCATGTATGCGGCGGCTTCGTTTTGCGTCAGGCTGGTGACGCCGCGACTGGTCGGCAGATTCGGCGAAGAGCGCCTGTTGGCCGGCGCGTTTTTGCTCAGCGCGCTGGCCTTCATGCTGGTGCCGTTTTTTCAGAGCGTGCTGGCGCTGGGGATGATTTCCTTCGTCTTCGGTCTCGGCATGGGCTGTGGCACGCCGATCACGCTGATGTTGATGTTCAACGCGTCGCCGAGCGGGCGTTCGGGCGAGGCGATGGGTCTGCGCATGAGCGCCGATAATTTTGCGCGCATCGTCAGCCCGATCATTTTCGGCGCAGTCGCTTCCGGCTTCGGGCTTGCCCTCGTGTTCTGGATCAACGCGCTGATGCTGGGTGCCGGCGGCGCGCTGCCGCGCAGCGGCAAAAAGCAGGCGCAGCAATAAGCGCCGCCGCTTTTACGCCTGCAACATATGCAGGGCGTTCAACTGCAGCATCATGCCCAGCTCATCGCCGAAGTACCAGGCCTGTTTCCATTTACCGTCGACGATGGTCATGATGCCGATCTCGGGCAGCTCGACGCGTTTGTTGGTCGGTGCGAGACCGTAAAGCGGCGCCGACTGCGTGCCGTTTACCTTGAACATCATCCATACCTTGTCGCCCTCCGCAAGAAAGCCGTCGATACGGTCGCGCCGGTCGGGTAATGCCGCGGTGATCGACTGATCCTGAACGCCCTTCGCAATGCCGTAATCGCGCAGATGCTGAAAGCCGAAGCGCAGTTGTTTGAAGTCCGGCGCGCGGTCGCCGGGTGGCGGCGCCGAGCCTTTCGAGCGCGCCACCATCAGGCGGTTGCGGTTCTCTGCGCGGGTCAGGTCGCTGGCTTCGAGGCGTTTCAATACGGCATCGGGTTCTTCGCCGATATTGGTGACCGGCGGCACGATCATGCGACCGTCCTTGCGCGGCGGAATTTTTGCGCCGAGCTGCTTGAGCAGGCCGGCTTCGTCGCCGAGAAACCATGCCTCGACGATCTTGCCCTCGAACAGACGGAAAATACCGGCTTCGTAAAAATTTACCGCTTTACCGGTCGGCGCGATGCCGAACAACGGGCCGCTGTGGGTGCCGGTAACACGCCATAACATGCCAACGGTGTCGCCTTCGGCGACGATTTCCTCGATGACATCATCGCGGTCGGGAATTGCACCGCGCAGGTATTCGCCGTTATCCGCAAAGCCCTGGCCTTCAGCGTTCATCGCGAGATTGTGCAGACCGCCGCGCGTGCGCTTGTAATTCGGCGCCATGAATTCGGCCTGCACTGCGGCGAGCGGTTTGGTTTTCGCCGCCGTCTTGTAGCCGCGCACCACCGCTTTGTTGCGCTCGGCGAGCGCCGCCTGCGCCGCCGCACGTTGCGGAAATTGCGACGCGAGTACGAGCCCCGCACTTATGCCTGCCGTGTTTTTCAGAAAATTGCGGCGCCCGTGCATGGTTCTGCCTCCCCTGTGAATTGATTTTTGTTTACGCGTTTGCCGCTTGCGGCTGCTGTGCTGTTTTCACCAGCCAGTTTACAAATGTGCCGACTTCCGTGCGTTCTGCCGCGGCCGGCGGGCAGATTGCGTAGTAGGCGCAATCGGTTGCGATGCTGATATCAAAGAGCCGCACCAGGCGGCCGACATTGAGATCGAAGCCGGCGAGTTCACTGCGCGCCAGCGCCACGCCCTGATCGCGCGCCGCGGCATCGAGCATGATGCCGGCGTCGCTGAACGACGGACCCTGTGCGGGTTCGCCGCAATCAAGTCCGGCGGCGCGAAACCACGGCGTCCACGGCTGGCGCGGCAGCCGAAGTAACGTTGCACCGAGCAGTGCCGCCGGTTTTTTAAACGGGCCTGCTTTCTCGACGTATGCGGGGCCGCAGACCGGAAAAATTTCGCTCTGCAGCAGTTTGGCCGCACTGTAACCCTGCCAATCGCTGTCGGCGCCGTAACGGATGGCAAGGTCGGCCTCGCCGGACTTCAGGCAGTTGAGCTTGCCCGTCTGCGCCAGTTTCACCGCATTGATTTCGATGTCGATTTCTTCATGCTCGCGGTAAAAGCCGCCGAGTCTTTCAATCAGCCAGCTGCGCGCGAACGCCGGGCCGACACTCAAACGGATGACTTTGCGGCGCG
The DNA here is from genome assembly GCA_025363435.1 of Betaproteobacteria bacterium. Classification (GTDB taxonomy): domain Bacteria; phylum Pseudomonadota; class Gammaproteobacteria; order Burkholderiales; family SG8-41; genus PALSA-1004. The sequence continues at coordinate 23,972 of JANYDY010000085.1, read as the reverse complement.
GATTGCGCAATCGCGTGCAGGCGTTTTGCAGCGCCGACATCGCGTCGAGCACACCGCTCAGGAGTTGCATGCCCTGCGGCGTCAGCGTGATGCTGCCGCGACCGCGCACAATGCAGCGCGCGCCGAGATGCTGCTCGAGCCGGCTGATGCGGTGGCTGATAGCGCTTTGCGTCAGCGCGAGTTCCTCTGCGGCCTTGGCGAAACTCTGATGCCGCGCCACTGCCTCGAAGGCGGCGAGCGTATGAAAGGGGGGCAGTCTGTCAGCCATGCGTGAATCCGCTTCAACATTGCGATGAAAAGAGTTCATGTCCGCCGGCGCCTGAGCGTACCTATAATCAAACCGGCTTATCTGGCAGCGCATCATAATAACACTCCGGTCATCGACGCCGGCGCCGCCGGCAATCCGCAATTCCCTGTTTATTGGAGTCCGCCATGCCACGCATGACTGCAGCCAAAGCCATGATCGAAACGCTCGCCGTGAACGGCGTCGACACCATTTTCGGCGTGCTCGGCAGCACGCTGTTCGAGCCTTACAACGAACTCTTCGAACATCCGCATATCAGGCTGATTACGCCGCGCGGCGAAGACGGTGCGCTGCACATGGCTGACGCCTACGCGCGCGTCACCGGCAAAGAAGGTGTCGGCATGATCACGGTGGGCGCGGGTGCGGCCTACAGCGTGTCGGCGATGGGTGAAGCCTATGCTGAATCAATCCCGGTACTGAACATCGTCACGCAAGTGCCCACACCGTATCTCGATCAGGAAAAAGGCATCTATCACGAGTGCAGGGACCAGATGGGTTTTTTCCGGCCGGTCACCGGCTGGTGCCATCGCATCACCAAACCGGAGGAAATGGCGCCGGCGATCGATGAAGCATTCAAGCGCATGCGCAGCGGGCGGCCGCGTCCGGTGATGCTCGAAGTGCCGGCGGATGTGCTGAAAATGGAAGCCGATATCGTCATTCCGCCGGCGGCGCGGGGCACGAAACCGCTGGCGAGGGCGCAGGACGTAGCGCGTGCTGCTGATGCACTGGCTGCCGCGAAGTCGCCATTGTTATGGGCGGGCGGCGGCGCGGTGCGCTCGGGCGCCGGTACTGAACTTGCCGCGCTGGCGGAAATGCTCGGCGCGCCCATTTTCGGCACCAACGGCTCGCGCGGTCTTGTCTCCGACGACAATCCGCTGATGATCGACAACATCATGACCATGAGCCCGATCATCGAAGAAGAAATTCTCAATACCTCGGATGTGATGCTCGCGCTCGGCACGCGCTTCTCCGAGCGCGCGACGCGTTCGACCAACAAGAAGGCCGCGCTGGATGTCACCGGCCGTTCAGCCAAGGGCTGGACGATAAAAATTCCGCAGAACATGATCCACGTTGATATCGACCCGGCGGAGTTCAACCACAACGTGCCGGCCGCGCAGACGGTGCATGCCGACGCCAGGGATTTTCTGCAGAAACTGATAGCCGAACTGAAGGCGCGCAAATACAAAATGCCCGAACCGCGCGTCGAGCGCATCGCCATGATCAAGGACCGCGCCCACGCCGCTTTGCGCGAGCGCGTGCCGATCGAGATGCAACTGCTCGCCGACCTGCGCGCGACGCTGCCGCGCAACGGCATCGTCGCCGCGCAATCAATACTCGGTCACTGGGCGCGTTACGCGATGGAAATGTACGAGCCGGGCAAGTTTCTGTTCGCCAACACCTTCGGCTCGATGGGTTACGCATTTCACGCGGCGATCGGCGCCAAGATCGGTTGCCCCGAACGACCGGTGGTTGCCTTGTGCGGCGACGGCGGCTTCATGTTCGGCTGCGGCGAGATGGCGACGATTGCGCACTACAAACTACCGATTGTGCTGGTGATTTTCAACAACGGCGGTTTCAAGATACTGCAGAACACGCAGAAAAAACGTTTCGGCCGCCACGTCGGCACTGACATGACCAACCCCGATTTCATGAAGCTCGGCGACGCGTTCGGTTTTGCTACGGCGCGCATCGACGACCTGTCGCAACTGGCGCCGGCGATTGCCGCCGGCCTCAAGCGCGACCGCGCGACGCTGATCGAAGTGCCGATCGAATTCAAACCGTACCGCTGAGCGGGCGCGGCCATGATCAGCCGGATTTTTCGAATCGCGGTTTTGCTGGCGTGGTTGCCAGCAGCGTTCGCCGACGCTGCGGCGCCGGCGTGGAAGCCGCAGGACAACATCGAAATCATCGTCGGCGCCGGGCCCGGCGGCGGCAACGACAATGTGGCGCGTATGGTGCAGAAGGTGCTGCAAGACAAGCGCCTGCTGGACGTGCCTGCGAATGTGGTGAACAAGGCGGGCGGCGGCGGCGGCATCGCCTACGGGTATCTCAACCAGCGGCGCGGCAACGCCGCCTACGTTGTGATCGCTTCGAATACGCTGCTGACCAGTCATATCACAGGCGTCGGTACGCTCAACTACACCGATTTCACGCCGCTGGCGATCATGATCAACGAGTACATCAGTTTTGTCGTCAGGCCGGATTCGCCCTTGAAGACCGGGCTCGATTTGATTGCGAAACTGAAAGCCGATCCGCGTTCGGTTGCGATCGGCATCTCGACCTCGCTCGGCAATATCAACCACATCGCCGCAGCGTCGGTGGCGCGCGCCGCCGGTATCGACCCGAAGCGTCTGAAGGTCGTGGTGTTCGATTCGTCGGCGTCCTCGATTACGGCGGTACTGGGCGGGCACATCGATGTAGTGGCGGGCCCGCCGAGTATTTCCGCCAGCCATCTCGAAGCCGGCAAGCTGCGCGCCATCGGCGTTACCTCGCCGCAACGCGTGCGTGGCGCACTGGCCAATCAGGCGACCTGGCGCGAGCAGGGCATCGACGCCGTGGTGATCAACTGGCGCGGCGTGATCGGCCCCAAAGGATTAAGCGCGGAGCAGATCGCGTTCTGGGACAGCACACTCGGCCAGTTGGCGAAAAGCGAGGAGTGGGACCGTGAACTTGCACGCAACCTCTGGGAAAACGCACACACCACCAGCGCTGGCGCATCGGTGTATCTGAAAACGCAGTACGCGGATCTGAAAAACGTATTGCACGAACTCGGCTTCGTCAAATAGCCGCGACGACAGGGGCAGACCCGCCATGAAAATCGAAGAACACCTGCTGAAAGCCGACGCTTTCGAAAAATCCGCGGCCAAGCTCGACGCAGCGACTGACTCGGCGCTGTATGTGGTGTTTCTGCTGCGCGCCGGCACCAACCGTGTGAACGCTGCGTTGCACGCGCTGCATACAACCACCGACGGCAACGCGACGGCAGAAAAGCTTGGCGACCTCAATCACACCTACAAGCCCAAGCTCAATGTGCCAGTGCCGGCGGAACTGCGCGCGGCCTTCACGCATCTGGCGTTGATCGAAGAGATGCGCACCGGCTATGTGCGTGGCGATAAATTTCTTGATGCTGCGGCGCTCAGGGCCTGCAATGCCGCCTATCGAGGCATCTGCAAGGACACCATGCCTTTGCTTGCACAGGCGGTGCGATGAACAGCAAAACACATCTGGCGCAGGCCGCAATTATTCTGGCGGGCATGCGCAAACTGCGTTTCCCGGAGGATTACCTTGCCGTCGTCGACAGTGCGATGGTCGCCGGCTACCACTACGGCAATGCATTGCTGCACACGCATGGCGTGTCGGCGGATGCGGTGCATACGAACACGCCGTCGAAACTCGAGCGCGCGATCGATGCGCTGCCGCCGGCCATACAGCCGGCGTTCAGGGCTTTCGAAGTGCTCGAGAAATTCCGTTTCGATTTCGTGCGCAACACGTCGGTTTACGACACGCGGCTGGCCACCGAAGTGTGGCGCCATCTGGAAACGATGCGGCAGGCCTGCAAAGTCTGATTTACCGGGGTAACCTGGTGCCTCGGGTCGGACTCGAACCGACACACCTTGCGGTACCGGATTTTGAGTCCGGCGCGTCTACCAATTCCACCACCGAGGCACGGCCGCGGATTCTACCATTTTCCCCGTTTAAGAGGCCGTTCGTCGCAACGCCCCAAACGCCGCCGGTATAATCGGCGGGGTGAAACTTTCCGATTTCGATTATGAGCTGCCACCCGCGCTGATTGCGCAATTTCCACCGGCCGAACGCGGCGCCAGCCGGCTGTTGCATCTCAACGGCGCCAGCGGCGCGCTTACCGACCGTACCTTCCGCGATCTGCCTACACTGGTTGAGGCGGGCGACGTGCTGGTGATGAACGACACGCGTGTGATCAACGCGCGCCTGACCGGGCAAAAACAAAGCGGCGGACAGATCGAGGTGTTGATCGAGCGCGTGCTCGACGGCACGCGCGTGCTGGCACAGGTGCGCGCGAGCAAATCGCCGCGCGCCGGCACACGGCTGCTGCTCAACGGCAATGCCGAGGCCGATGTGCTGGGGCGCGCCGGCGAATTTTTCGAATTGCGTTTTCTCGACTGCCCCGACATTTTTGCCTTGATCGAACGCGCCGGCAGTGTGCCGCTGCCGCCGTACATCACGCATCAGGCCGATGCCGCGGACGCGACGCGTTATCAAACCGTCTATGCAAAAGCGCCGGGTGCGGTGGCAGCCCCCACCGCTGGTTTGCATTTTGACGAAGCGATGCTCGCTGCGCTGCGCGCGCGCGGCGTTACACTGGCGTGGTTGACGCTGCACGTCGGCGCCGGCACCTTTCAGCCGGTGCGCGTTGAAAATCTCGATGAACATGCGATGCACAGCGAATGGTATTCGTTGCCGCAGGCAACCGTCGATGCGATTGCGACGGCGCGTGCGGCCGGCCGGCGCGTGATTGCGGTGGGCACCACCTCGCTGCGCGCGCTTGAGTCTGCGGCTGCGGCCGGCGAATTGCGCGCCGGCAGCGCGGAGACGCGCTTGTTCATCCTGCCCGGATTTCAGTTCCGCGCGGTTGACCGTTTGATCACGAATTTTCATCTGCCGCGCTCAACGCTGCTGATGCTGGTTTCCGCCTTCGCCGGCGTGGATAATGTGCGCCGGGCCTATCGCCACGCGGTCGAACAGCGTTATAAATTTTTCAGTTACGGAGATGCCATGTTGATTGAACGTTCGCCGCAGGGCATTTCACACGGCGCCGCGGCGTGATCGATTTCAACGTCACGGCGAACGACGGCGCCGCGCGCCGCGGTACGCTCACCCTCGCGCATGGCAAGGTTGAAACACCGGCTTTCATGCCGGTGGGCACTTATGGTGCGGTGAAAGCGATGAGTCCGCTTGAGCTGAAAGAGGTCGGCGCGCATATCGTGCTCGGCAACACCTTCCATCTGTGGTTGCGGCCCGGGCTTGAAGTGATTGCCGCGCACGGCGGCCTTCATCGGTTCATGGGTTGGGACGGTCCCATACTCACCGACTCGGGCGGTTTTCAGGTTTTCAGTCTCGGCGAGATGCGCAAGATCAGCGAAGAGGGCGTGAAGTTTCAGTCGCCGATCAACGGCGACGCCTGTTTTCTGACGCCCGAAGAATCGATGCGCATCCAGCGCGTCTTGAACAGCGATATCGCCATGGTGTTCGACGAATGCACGCCGTATCCGGCCGATTTCGAGACCGCGCGGGTGTCGATGGAACTCAGCATGCGCTGGGCCGAGCGTTCGAAGCGCGCTTTTTACACCGCCACCAGTGCCGTGGAAGGCAACAGCAACGCGTTGTTTGGCATCGTGCAGGGCGGCATGCATGAATCGTTGCGCGATCGTTCGCTGGCGGGGCTGACCGCCATCGGTTTTGACGGTTATGCGATCGGCGGCTTGTCGGTCGGCGAGCCGAAGGAAGAGATGCAGCGCATCCTCGCTTACACCGCGCCTAAATTGCCTGCAGCGAGCCCGCGTTATCTGATGGGTGTCGGCACGCCGGAAGACCTCGTCGAATCGGTTGCCGCCGGCATCGACATGTTCGATTGCGTGATGCCCACGCGCAACGCGCGCAACGGCTGGCTGTTCACGCGCCGCGGTTCGATCAAGATTCGTAATGCCCGGTATCGCGACGATCTGCGCCCGCTTGATGCGGACTGCAGTTGTTATACCTGCCGCAATTTCACGCGCTCTTACCTCTACCACTTGCAGAAGGTCAACGAGATCCTCGGCGCGCGTCTCAACACCTGGCATAACCTGCATTATTACCAGGAGCTCATGCAGGGTCTGCGCGCCGCCATAGAGGCGCGCCGGCTCGCTGATTTCATTAAAGAATTCCACGGCCTGCGCACCCCTGACGCATGCTAGAATACGCGCCTTTCCGACAGGGGCGCGCGCCATGCGCGGCCCGTCGCACGAGGAGACGCAAAAGTGTTTATTAAAGAAGCCTGGGCCCAGGCGGGCGGACCGCCGGGTAGTGATCTGTGGTCGATGCTGCCGATCATGCTGATGTTCATTGTGTTGTACTTCCTGATGATCCGGCCGCAGATGAAGCGCGCCAAGGAACACAAGGTGATGCTCGATGCGCTGCAAAAGGGTGATGAGATCGTCGCCGGCGGCGGCGTGGTCGGCTCTGTCACCAAGATTAGCGACAATTATGTGACCATGCGCATTGCCGAAGGTGTCGAAATCCGTGTGCAGCGTCCGGCCGTGCAACTGGTGCTGCCGAAGGGCACGCTGAAGACTATCGAGTAAGGTGTGAGGAGTGAAGGGGCAGGAGTCAAGCCCCGATCGTTCCCGCCTTGCATTTCGCGCTTTACACCTAACGCTTCACTCATCACGCAAAAATGAATCGCTACCCGCTCTGGAAATACCTGTTCGTCGTCTTTCTGCTGGTGATCAGTATCATCTACACGCTGCCGAATTTTTTCGGTGAGGTGCCGGCGGTGCAGGTCTCGCCGCTGAAAACCACCGTGAAGATCGACACCGCCGTGATGCAGACGGTTGAGCAGGCGCTGAAGGCGGCGACGATTCCTTACGACGGAATTTTCACCGATCCGAACAGCATCAAGGTGCGCTTCCGTGACACCGACACCCAGCTGAAAGCCAAGGACGTTCTCGACAAAGCGCTCAATCCGATTGCCGACAACCCAGCCTTCATACTGGCGCTCAACCTGATTTCCGATTCGCCGTCATGGTTCACGGCGATGAATGCGCTGCCGATGTACCTCGGCCTCGATCTGCGCGGCGGCATACACTTTCTGCTGCAGGTCGATATGAATGCGGCCAAGAACAAGCGTCTCGACGGCCAGCTTGGCTTCATCCGCAACACGCTGCGCGACAAAAAGATCGCCTATGCGGGCATCGCCCGCGAAGGCGAAGCAATCGTCATGCGCTTCTGCGACGCCGCGACGCGTGAAAAAGCGCAAAGCGAGCTGGAAAAAGCCACCAACGACCTGACGTTGAAAACGGGCGAGAGCGCGGGCGAATTCCGCCTCACCGCCGGCCTGACGCCGCAGTCGCTGATTGAGACGCAGAAAGCGGCGCTTGAGCAGAACATCACCACACTCAGAAACCGCGTCAACGAGCTCGGCGTTGCCGAGCCCATCATTCAGCAACAGGGTGCGGAGCGCATCGTCGTGCAATTGCCAGGCGTGCAGGACACCGCGCGCGCCAAGGACATTCTCGGGCGCACTGCCAGCCTTGAAATGCGTCTGGTCGAAGCGCATGCCGGCGATCCGGCGGCGCGCGATTACGACCCGGGCAAGATCGAAGCGGCGATCAAAGGCAACATTCCTTTCGGCACTGAATTGTTTTACGAGCGCCGCGGCGCGGTTTCCGAGCCGCTGCTGCTGTCGAAGCAGATTATCGTCACCGGTGAACGTCTGACCAAGGCATCACCGACGTTCGATCAGCGCAATTCGCAGCCGGTGGTGGCGATCGAGCTCGATGGTCAGGGCGCGCGCATGATGCGTGAAGTGACGCGCGAAGCGGTCAAGCGCCGCATGGCGGTGCTGCTGGTGGAAAAAGGCAAACCCGAAGTCATTACGGCGCCGGTCATCCAGGACGTGCTGGGCGGCAGCTTCCAGATCACCGGCAGCAAAACGCCGCGCGAAGCCAACGATCTGGCACTGCTGTTGCGCGCCGGTGCACTGGCGGCGCCGATGGAAATCATCGAAGAGCGCACGGTCGGCCCCAGCCTCGGTGCTGAAAATATCGCAATCGGTTTTCACTCGACGTGGATCGGTTTCTCCGCCATCACCGTCTTCATGATCGCCTACTACCTGGTTTTCGGCATGATCTCGATTGTGGCGCTTGCTATCAACGTGCTGTTCCTCGTCGCGCTGTTGTCGATGTTGCAGGCCACCCTGACGCTGCCGGGCATGGCCGGCATTGCGCTGACGGTGGGTATGGCGATTGACGCCAACGTGCTGATCGCCGAACGCATCCGCGAAGAGTTGCGCAACGGCAACACGCCGCAGGCGGCGATCTTCGCCGGTTACGACCGCGCCTGGGGCACCATTCTCGACTCGAACGTCACGACGCTGATCGCCGGCCTGATGCTGTTTTTGCTCGGTTCCGGCCCGGTCAAGGGTTTCGCTGTGGTGCTCTGTCTCGGTATCGGCACCTCGATTTTCAGCGCCGTGGTGGTATCGCGCTGCATGATAAACCTGTTCTACGGCAGCCGGCACCGCCTGCAAAGCGTGTCGATCGGCCAAGTCTGGCACGAGGGTGCGGAAAAACATCACAAGGATACGAAGTAAGCGCGCAGCTTGCGGCTTACTTCAGATAAAACGCCATGGAATTCTTCAGAATAAAACGCGACATCCCGTTCATGCGCTATGCGCTGATCTTCAATGTGATCTCATTGATTACATTCCTGGTCGCGGTGGGCGCGCTGGCAACCAAGGGGCTGAATTTCGGCGTTGATTTCACCGGCGGCACGGTGATGGAAGTGCACTACGCGCAGGCGCCCGACGTCAACGGCATACGCGAAAAAATGGCCAAGGTCGGTTTTGCCGATGCCGCGGTGCAGACCTTCGGCACCTCGCTTGATGTGCTGATCCGCCTGCCGATCAAGGTCGGTCGCTCCAGCGCGCAGTTGTCGGAACAGGTGCTGGTCGAATTGCGCAAGGACACGCCGGATGTGGAAATGCGCCGCGTCGAATTCGTCGGCCCGCAGGTCGGCGGCGAGTTGGTGGAAAGCGGGGCGCTGGCACTGCTGTTTGTTTCGCTCGGCATCGTCGCTTATCTGGCGATGCGCTTCGAATGGAAGTTCGGGCTCGCCGCGATCATTGCCAACCTGCACGACGTGGTGATCATCCTTGGTTGTTTTTCGCTGTTTCAGTGGGAATTTTCGCTGACGGTGCTGGCGGCAGTGCTGGCGATTCTCGGTTACTCGGTCAATGAATCGGTGGTGGTGTTCGACCGGATTCGCGAAAACTTCCGCAAAATGCGCAAGGCCAGCGTAACGACGGTAATCGACAACGCGATTACGCGCACCATGTCGCGTACCATCATCACTCACGGTTGCACGCAGTTGATGGTGACCTCGATGCTGATTTTCGGCGGCGAGACGCTGCATTACTTTGCGCTCGCGCTGACCATCGGCATCTGCTTCGGTATTTATTCAAGCGTGCTGGTGGCGAGCCCGATTGTCATGTGGCTGCGCGTTTCGCGCGAAGATCTGGTCAAACCCGAGAAGAAAGCCGAAAGCATCGGCGTTTCGCTCTGATCCGGGCGCGCGGTGGAACTCCTCGCGCAGTTCATCGACATCGTTCTGCATCTCGATCAGCATCTCAAATGGCTGGTCGATAACTACGGTGTCTGGGTTTACGCCATCCTGTTCGCGATCATCTTCTGCGAAACAGGTCTGGTGATCGCGCCCTTCCTGCCGGGCGATTCCCTGTTGTTTGTCGCCGGCACCATCGCTGCCACCGGTAGCATGGAAGTGCACGGATTGTTTGCATTGCTTGCACTGGCGTCATTTACCGGCGACAACACCAACTACTGGATCGGCCGTTTTGTCGGGCCGCGGGTTTTCAGCCGCGAGCAGTCGCGCCTGCTTAACCCGGCGCACCTCGAGCGCACGCGGCTCTTCTACGAAAAACACGGCGCGCCGATGATCATCTTTGCGCGTTTTCTGCCGATCATCCGCACTTTCGCGCCCTTCGTTGCCGGCATCGGCCGCATGCACTATTCGAAGTTTTTGTTCTACAGTTTCGCCGGCTGTATTTTTTGGATCGGGTTTTTCGTTTATTGCGGCTATTACTTCGGCAACATTCCGTTCGTTAAACAGAATCTCACGCTGTTCATCCTTGGTATCGTCTTCGTGTCGATACTGCCGGGCATCATCGGGTTCGCGCGGCAGCGGCTGCACGCGCGCCAGTTTTAATCACGCCGGCGTTGCAGTATCGCCGGCAGCATGCACGACAACCCGGTTGCGGCCCGCGCCCTTGGCCTCATACAAGGCCTCGTCTGCCGAACGCAACAGAGCATTCGTATCGGCGCCATGCGTTGGGTAAATCGCGATGCCGATCGAAATCGTGACTTTTACCTGCTTACCGCTGACGCACATTGTTTCCAGTGCCTCTACGCCGCTGCGGATGGATTCGGCGCGCAGTTGTGCGCCGTCAGCCGGCGCGTCGGGTAACACCACGACGATTTCCTCGCCGCCATAACGGCAGGTGTAGTCGCTGCCGCGGACAATGGTTTTTATGACGCGCGCGACTTCCTTGATAACGAGATCGCCGGTTTCATGGCCGTAGCTGTCGTTGACGCGCTTGAAATGATCGATGTCGATCATCAGCACCGCGACCGGCGTGGTTCTGCGCCGGGCGCGCGCCAGTTCGCGCGGCAATACGTCATAGAGAAAACGCCGGTTGTAGAGTTCCGTCAAAGGGTCGGTGATTGCCTGCTTTTCCAGATCCTGCAGGACGCGCTTGAGATTCACATCGCGGCTTTGCAGCGCCTGCGCCATGTTGTCGAAGGCGCGGCCGAGCTGGGCCAATTCATCCTTGCCCGGCAGTAAACCCGTGCGCGCATCAAGGCTGCCGGATTCGACGTGTTTCGCTACCGCAAGCAGCGTTCTTATACTGCGCAGCATGAATATTTCGGCGCCGTACCATGCCGCGACGATCAGCAATATGGTCGCCAGAATTATGCAAACAAGATTGCGGATGAGGGTCGCATTGGCATCGGCAAATACCACGCTCTGCGGCAGGCTGATCATGACGCGCAGCGGAATCGAACCGTCGGGATTTTCAATAACGCTTTCGTACGCGAACAGGCGTTCGGTGCCGTCCGACCCCTTGCCTTCGAAGACGCCCTGTTTGCCTGACAGCAGCATTTCGAGCACGCGCGGCGCGCGCAGTTTCTGCCCGATGGTTTCGGCCTGGTCGGGATAACGCGCCAGTATGATGCCGCTGCGGTCGGTGACGGTCAGTATGCCCTGCCTGGGCAACGGCACCGCAGAGACGATTTTCTTGAAGCTGCTGAGATCCATCGCCAGGAATGCGACACCGCTTACCTTGCCCGCTGCATCCGTCACCGGGAAACCGAAATTGATGCCCTGTTGTTTGGTGACGCGGCCGATCTGATACTCGCCGACAGCGAATTTACCGGTTGTCAAAGCCAGCCGGAGATACAAGCGGTCCGGTGAATGAATCTTTCCCTGCCAGGGCACGGCATTGCAGATGAGCAGAGAGTCTGCGTTATAGAGTCCCATCGAGTGAAAGAGGCCGGAGCTTTTGCCGAGCAGTTGCCCCAGATATTCATTGCAGCGTTCCTGATTGTTGTGCATTGCCGACGGCAGCAGCGAAATCGTCACCAGCGTTTGCCGCGTGCCTTCGATGATTTGCGCCAGCTGCTGGGCGGCCTGTCTGGTCACCCGTGTCAGGTCTTCGCGGGCATGCGCTTCGGCGCGCACGCGCTCGTCCCAGGTGCTGTAGATGATCAGCGCGAGTGTCGGCAGCGCCGCCAGAATGACGAGCAGTATGATCCGGCTGCGCGTGCTTACATCTTTCATCGAATACAGGCCTGTCCGTAAAGGTTGCCGCCGGAGAAAATCCGGCGGGTAATCTTTTTGACGAAAAAGCTGCTGATTGCCGTCTGGTGATGAGTTCGCAGTCGATTACGTCAAACTATAGCGAATATATGCAGGCGTGGCAGCTTTAATTCGGCAGTCCGCACTTCTTTTCCGCTGCCACAGTCTTGATGATGTCCAGATCGTGGCGCAGATCGGCCAGATTCTCCTCAGCCGTTTCGTTGTCGTTCCAGGTGAAAAAGCCGAATCCGGTAATCGCCAGCGTGGCGACCCCCAGAACGTTTGTGCCCACGGTGCTGTTGCCGGAGCTCTTGATGCCTGCAGCCACTTTCCGCTCGGCTGCCGCGGTCGTCGCGTAGGCTTCTTTCAACTCCGCGCAGCTTGCTTTTCGTGCCGCTTTCCAGTCATCGTCGTCGGCGGCCGCCGGCGATGTCTGGGGGCACAACAGCGCCGCAGCGATCAGGACGGCAGGTATTTTATGCGCTGGCTTCATGACTCCCCCTTAATGAATTCAATATGCGACTGTACTTTAATACGGCACGCCGTCTTTGTGCACAAACCGCCATTTGCCATCGGCCAGCAGCGCCTTGAGATCGTCATCAGGGTAACTGCCTTCGTCGCCCGGCGTGCGGTCGCCCGCTTCGAGGTAAACGACGTTTTCATCGGTTTCGTTGATCAATTGGTGGCCGTTGCCGCTGCCCGCCTTGAATCCGGCGCACATGCCGGGCTCGAGTTGCGTGCTGCCTTCGTCGGTGCGCAAGGTTGGCCGCCCCTGCAGTATGTAGATGAACTCATCCTGCTTCGAGTGTGCATGGCGCAGCGCCGAAATCGCTTTCGGTGCGAGGCGCGTCAGGTTGACGCCGAAGTTGGTCAGGCCGAACAGATCGCCGAGCGGGCGTTTTTCGCGGCCGGCCATGCGCGAGGCGAAGGGCTCTGGATAGTTGGTTGGTTTGGTGCGCGCAGGCGCGGCGGCTGCGTGGACGGCGATCGGCGTTCTGGATTCGGGCATCGGATCCTCGTAAAAAAATCAGAGGGCAGCAACAGACAATAAATAACTACGGAACGCGTTTGTATCCTTTGGCCTCATAATCACGCGCGCATTTTTCGTCATTGTCCTTCTGGATGTTGTAGCCGATCACCCCGCCGACCATCGATCCGGTGGCGCTGCCTCCGCAACGAACGACCTGCCCGCTTTCGTCATTCTTCAGCGATACAGCTGGTGTTGCGCAGCCTGCCAGATTGGAAGCCAGCAGCACGGCAAACAGGGTTTGAGTTTTCATGGGCGATTTCTTTCCGGAGTTGTTCAAGCATTGTAGAAAGGTTGAGCGCAGCAATACCGTCACCCACAATCATTTGAGCCGCCCCGATCAGCATCGATCATGTGGTCTCAATCTATCCTGCCAACTGCGAAACTAAATCTTTTTTGCCAGCGTTGCGGCTTTGCCGACATACGTCGCCGGTGAGAGATTGAGCAAACGCCTCTTTTCAGTGTCTGGAATTTTGAGTCCGCGGATGAAGACGGCAAGCGAGGCACGGTTGATGCCGGCTTTGCCGCGGGTGAGTTCTTTCAGTTGCTCATAGGCGCCGCTGACGGCATAACGCCGCATCACGGTCTGAATCGGTTCGGCCAGCACTTCCCAGTTGGCGTCGAGATCGGCGAGAAGTTTCGCGCGATTGGCTTCGAGTTTGGTCAGGCCTTTCAGGCATGAGTCATAAGCGAGCAGCGTGTGGCCGAGCGCCACGCCCATATTGCGCAGCACCGTCGAGTCGGTGAGGTCGCGCTGCCAGCGCGATACCGGCAGCTTGTCGCTCATATGGCGCAGCAAGGCGTTGGCGACGCCGAGATTACCCTCGGAGTTTTCGAAATCGATCGGATTGACCTTGTGCGGCATGGTCGATGAGCCGATTTCGCCGGCTTTGGTTTTCTGCTTGAAATAACCGAGCGAGATATAACCCCAAATGTCGCGGTTGAGGTCGAGTAGTATTGTATTGCAGCGCGCGTAGGCGTCGAACAATTCGGCGATTGCGTCGTGCGGTTCGATCTGTATCGTGTACGGATTGAATTCGAGACCGAGTTTCTCGACAAAGCGGCGCGCGAATTTTTCCCAATCGAGTTCCGGGTAAGCGACGAGGTGGGCGTTGTAATTGCCGACTGCGCCGTTGATTTTGCCGAGCAGACTCACTGCGGCGATTTTTGCGCGCGCGCGTTTCAGTCGCGCCACCACGTTGGCGATTTCCTTGCCGAGCGTGGTGGGTGTCGCCGGCTGGCCGTGGGTGTGCGCCAGCATGGGCGCGTCGGCCAGGTCGTGCGCAATCGAACGCAGCCGCGCAATGATGGCGTCGAGTGCCGGCAGCATGACCTCGTCGCGTGCCGCTTTCAGCATCAGCGCGTGGCACAGGTTGTTGATGTCTTCGGAGGTGCAGGCGAAATGGATGAACTCGGCGACGCGCGCGACTTTGCGGTTACCGCCGAGTTTCTCCTTGAGAAAGTACTCGATCGCCTTGACGTCGTGATTGGTCACCGACTCGATCTTTTTCACGCGCGCGCCGTCGGCGTCGGAAAACTGCGCGACGACCGCATCAAGGCGTTTGAGCGTGGATGCCGAAAAGCGCGGCACTTCGCGGATTTTTGTTTCTGCAGCCAGCGCTTTCAGCCACGCCACTTCAACCTGCACACGGTAGCGGATGAGGCCAAGCTCGCTGAAATAGCGGCGCAGCGCTTCGATTTTGCCGGCGTAGCGCCCGTCGAGAGGAGAGAGTGCCGTCAGAGCGGAGAGCGCCATATTTTTTCTCACGATTGGAGTTCGCATTTTAACACGCGTGCACCGTCTATGACGCCGGCACGGCAGCGGCGTCGATGGCCGACTGCACGACCTTGCGATTCAGATGCGGCACCAGCATTTCGACAAAATCGAGCGCATAGCGTCGCAGATAGTTATTGCGCCGGAAACCGAGATAAACGGTGTTCGATTCGAACAGCCGGCCGGCGTCGAGCGCGCGCAGGCTGCGGTCGCGTTTGGCGTCGTAGGCCATTTTTGCGACGATCGCGACGCCGAGCCCGTGTTCGACGTAGGCCTTGATAACGTCGGTGTCGATCGCATTGAGCACGAGGTGGGGTTTGAGGCCGCGCGCATCGAAAGCACGTTGCACCTTCGAGTGGCCGATGAATTCTTCATCGTAGGTGATGATCGGGTAGCGCGCGATGGCTTCGAGTGTCAGCGGTTTCGCGCGCAGCAACGGATGTCCTGCAGGGGTGAGCACGATGCGCGGCAGCTCGTAACAGCGCAGCATCAGCAGATCGGGTAGCGGCGCACGCGGTTCGCTGGCAATCGCGAGGTCGGCGTCACCGGCGGCAACCGCCTGCCAGATCTGTCCCGGCGTGCCCTGGCGCACGTTCAAGCGCACGTCCGGATACTGCGCCGTAAAACGTTTGACCACCGCGGGCAGCGCATAGCGCGCCTGTGTGTGCGTGGTCAGCACGGTGAGGCTGCCGCTCTTCTCGCTGCCGAAATCCTGTGCCAGGCGTTTCAGCGTTTCGGCGTCGTCGAGCATACGTTGCGCCACCGCCAGCAGCGCCTTGCCCGCCGGTGTGAGTTCGCTGACGCGATTGCGGTTGCGCGTGAACACGCTGAGGCCGAGTTCCTCTTCGAGCAGGCGCAACTGCTTGCTCACCCCCGGTTGCGAGGTGTGCAGTGCGGTGGCCGCTTTCGAGATGCTCAGGCCCTGGCGCGCGACCTCGCAGAAATAGCGTAACTGCTGCAGTTTCATCGGATGCCGGTCTGAAATATTGTATAACTGAATAGTATACTGGAATGACTAAAACGTTCTTGTTAATTCTGCCTCGTTTGTTACCATCGTCGCCAGTTGCCGGGGGCGGTACAGCCGTTCCGCCCGTTTGCGTGCGAGGTAAAACCGATGAAAAGTATCACCATACTCAATCCGAAAGTGTCACAGCCGGTGGCGGCGGTGACCGGGGCTGTGCGCATTGCCGACCTCAAGGGCGCGGTGATCGGTTTTGTCGATAACAGCAAACAGAACGCCGACCACTTCATCGAACGCGTCGGCACGCTGCTGCGCGAACAATACGGCATCGGCGCTGACATCAAAGTGCGCAAGCACGCACCGAAAGACGAACTCTCTCCGGGCGACATGGCAGCGCTCGTCAAGTGCGCTGCCGTCGTGCAGTGTTACGGCGACTGAGGCACTTCCGCTTCCATCAGCGTGGCTGATGGCGTAAAACTCGAAGCACACGGCATACCGACGGCGACGATTTGCAGCACGGCTTTTGCGGGTGCTGCGCGCGTGCAGGCTGCCGGGCGCGGTTTTGCCGAACTGCCTATCGTCGAAATTCCGCACCCGATGCACACTGCATCGAAATCGCTGGTGGAAGGGCGCGCTGCCGATGCCGCGAAGGCCATCGCCAAAGCGCTGCTCGAAGGCGCCGCTGCGCGCGGTGCACTTGGTGAGGAGTTTCTTGAAGACCGCCTCGAGATCGATGCCGACCCCGTGGCGCTGCAGGAATTTTTCTTTGCCCACGGCTGGACCGACGGCCTGCCGGTGATGCCGCCGACCGCAGAGAGCGTTGCCGCTATGCTGGCTGCATGCGATCGCGATCCGCAGGAAACCGTCGGCCCGATTCCGCCGCGCACGCGCATCGCCACGATCGAGAAGCTGGCGATCAACGCGGTGATGGCGGGTTGCAAGCCGGCCTATTTTCCGGTGGTGCTTGCAGCACTCGACGCCGTGCTCGACGAAAACATCCGGCTCTACGGCATTCAGACCGCGACCAACACGGGTTCGGCGCTGATCATCGTCAACGGCCCGATCGTGAAACAACTGGGCATGAATGCCGCGGGCAATGTGTTCGGACAGGGCAACCGCGCCAATGCAACCATCGGCCGCGCACTGCAGTTGATACTGCGCAACGTCGGTGGCGATCTGCCGGGCGAAACCGACATGGCGACGCACGGCCACTCCGGAAAGTACACCTTCTGCATTGCCGAGAACGAGGATGAGTCGCCGTGGGATCCGCTGCATGTCGAGCGCGGTTTCAAGCGCGACGACAGCACGGTGACCGTGATCGGCGGTTCATCGCCGCAGAACGTGTTTACCTATGGCTGCGAAACGGGCGCTGAAATCATGGACCATCTGGTTGGTGCGCTGACCGGGCTTGGTCACAACAACATCATTTTTCCGACCGGGCCGCTGTTCGTGTTGTGCCCGGAGCACGCGCATACTCTTGCGCGCGACGGTTTCGACAAACAGAAGATCAAGCAGGAAATGTTCGAGCGTGCACGCATTCCGCTGACGCGCTTCGGCAAACGCAGCGTGATCGGCTTGCACCACCGCCGTTCACGCTGGTTCGAAATCGCCGGCGACCCGGATCATATCGGTGTGGCTGATCGTGCAAACGACATCAATATCGTGGTTGCGGGCGGCGCCGGCATACACTCGCAGTTCGTGCCGACCTCGTTCAGCTACTCGCCGGTGACGCGGCTGGTGCGCGTGCTGCGCTAAGTTACAGGGAGTTACCTATGTCGAATGAAATGATGGTCAACGGCGTCACCGAAAAACTCGCCGCGTGGCTGACCAGCCATCGCTACGAGCAAATGCCCGATGCCGTCAAAGCGAAAGCGGTCGAAGTCGTGTTCGATTCGATCGGCGCAATGACCGCGTGCTCGACCTTGCCCGAAGTGAAGGCGATCGTCGAATTGATGGGTGAACAGGGCGGACGCGGCGATTGCACCATCATCGGCAGTGCCGGCGGATCATCTGTGATCAGTGCGGCGATGTGCAACGGCGGCATGGCGCACGGCAACGAAGTTGACCCCGTGCATTCGACCTCGGTGGGCGGCCACGTCGCCGCCGGTCCAGTGCCGTCGGCGCTGGCCATCGGCGAATCGATCGGTGCTTCCGGCCGCGATGTATTGCGCGCCGTGGTGCTCGGCTACGAAGTCGGCGGGCGATTGATGACGATTTTTTACCGCGAACGCGACTACACCAAGCGGCGTTTTTATCACACCGCGGTTGCCGCGAATATCAGTTCGGCTGTGAGCGCCGGTCTTTTACTTGGCCTTGATACTCAGGCGATGCAGGTCGCACTATGTCTGGCGACTTATCAGGCGGCGGGCCCCGACAACATGACCAAAGACCCGGTGCATATGGGAAAAACCTTCCAGGTCGCGGCGGCGAATCGCAACGGCGTCACCGCCGCGCTGCTTGCGCACAAGGGTTGTTACGCGCCGACCGACATACTCGACGGTACGCACGGCCTGTTCGACGCTTATCTCAACACGCCGCAGGCCGGCCCCGAACTGCTCGACAAACTCGGCGACTACTATTCAATCACCGATGTCATGCACAAGCGCTATTCGGCCGGCACGCCGAACCAGACTTATCTGGCGGCGCTGTTCCGGATATTGAAAGACAACAAAATTACGCCGGCGCAAATCGAGCAGATCGAAATTCATATGCCGACGCGCGGCGTCAAACGCGTGCCGACCACGCGCCATGCTTCGATCTCGGCAATCAAGGTGAGTGCGATTGCCGCAGCGACCGGCAAACTCGATTTTTATCAGTTGCACGGTCCGCAGGCAGCCGTCGATGCCGCTGTTGCCTCGATGCAGGACCGCGTCAAATTCGTCGGCCGCGACGACTGGACTGGCATGGAGCATGGCCGCCATGCGATCGTGATCGTGCGCACGCGCGACGGCAAAAAATTTGAAGAGGAGACCTGGTTCACGCCGATGGATCGGGTTGAGCTTGCCGCGAAGTTCAACGAACTCGTCGAGCCGCGCTTCGGCGCGGCGCGGACGGCGATGCTGCAGAAGGCGCTGCTCGATCTCGAGGCGCTCCCCGATGTGCGCATGCTGATGCGGGAGCTTCGCGCTTGAAACGCGGCTGGGGGGCGTGGTGGTTTTTGTGGCGCGGGCGCCTCGCCTGCGTCAGCCCGCCGTGGCCCACCGCAGCCGCGGCGCTTCGCGCAGGCGAGGCGCCTGCGCCACAAATGCGCGCATTTGCGGGACGTGGAGCGGACTTGGCGCGTTGTGCGGCGTTCGTGCTCGGGTTCGTTGGCGTTGCGGCTGCACAACCTTATCCATACAAGCCCGTCCGCATGCTGAGCGCCGAGGTCGGCGGCGGCGCCGATCTCGCCGCGCGCGTCATTGCGCAGCGCATGGCGGTGCCGCTCGGCAAGCAGGTCGTGGTCGAAAACCGGCCCGGCCGCCTGATCGGCGACATGCTAGTGAAGGCGACCCCCGACGGCTACACGCTGCTGCTGATCAGCAGCACCATCATGTTCGCGCCGCTGTTCGGCGAAACGTTTTACGACCCGATCAAGGACTTTGCGCCGATCTCGATGGTGGCGACCAACCCGAACGTCGTCGTCGTGCATGCTTCGGTGGCGGTGAACAGCGTCAAGGAACTGATCGCTCTCGCCAGGGCGAAGCCGGGCCAGCTCAACTACGGCGCGGCCGGCACCGGCTCGTCGATCCACCTCGCGGTCGAGCTCTTCAAGCAGATGGCCGGCGTCGATATCACGCGCATCTCCTACAAGGGCGCCGGGCCCGCGGTGAACGACCTGCTCGGCGGGCAGGTGCAGTTGATGTTTGCGACCGCGGGTTCGGTGATGCGGCACGTCAGCACGGGGCGCTTGCGCGCGCTGGCAGTCACCAGCGCGCGCCCGTCGCCGCTGGCGCCGGGTCTGCCGACGGTGGCGGCGTCGGGATTGCCGGGTTACGAAATGGTCGCGATTTACGCGCTGGCAGCACCGGCGCGGACGCCGCCGGCGATTCTCAGACAGCTTAATCAGGCGGTCGTGGAGTCGCTCGCCGATCCCGAATTGAAGGAACGCTATCTGACCAGCGGCATGGAGGCGGCGTCGAGTTCGCCCGAAGCGCTGGCGGCGCGGGTCAAAACGGAAATCGCCACGGTCGCCAAATTGATCAAGACTGCGGGCATACGCGCGGAATAGCCCGGGCTCGCGCCTGCGCGGGCGCGACGGAAAAATTTAATAACGCTGCTAGCGCGAGTGCTGTTTCAGCAGTTCCGTATACTGTTTCGCGCCGCGGTCGATGAAGACGTTGACGTGCACATTGAGCCAGCGCACGCCCTTGCCGAGAAAATAGGGAACGCGTTCTTCCCAGTTCTTCAAGACGTTTAAGCCGACGGTTTTTCCACCTTTCAATATTTTCGCAATCGCCTGATCGACCAGGGCAACGACTTCCGGATGTTCGGGCTCGCCTGCATGCCCGGAAGCGAAAGCGAGATCGTTGACGCCGATGTTGACGACGTCGATGCCGGGCACGGCGACGATCTCGTCGAGCCGTGCGATGGCGGTCGGTGTCTCGGCCATGATGATGATGATCTTGTCGGCGTGGTCTTTCGGCCGTGCGTAGCGCACGTGTTCGACGAATTTTCTGGCGGCCGCCGCATCTTCGATATGCGGCACCATGATGCCGTCGACGCCACAATCGAAGTAGCGCGTAACGAGACCCAATTCATTCAGCCAGGGCCGCGCCACCGCGGCGATGCCGGCAACATGCGCAGCGCGTGCTATTTCCTCGACGCGTTCGAAGTCGTAACTCGAACGCTCGGCGTCTATCCAGGCGACATCGAGACCGAGTCCGGCAACGTATTCGACCAGCCGCGGCGAGGTGAAGTCCGGATTGAACATCGTCACGAGTTCGCGGGCCGCAAGTTTCTGTTTTATTTTTTTCATTGGCGCGTCTCTGCAATTTTAATCACGATCGGAATCGCAAAAGTATTTCCCTCATCCCCATCCCTTCTCCCGGTGGGAGAAGGGAGTAAGAACCCGCTTCCTCGCGAAAAATGGAGTAAAAACCCTCTCCCTCCGGGAGAGGGCAGGGTGAGGGCGCGGTTCTGCATTTCCCGTACAGCGATTATTATTGCGGATGCGCGCGCAGCGGCAGCGGCGGCAGCGGCAGCGGATTGCCTTCCGGCACCGCGGTGCGCGCCACGTTCATCACCATTGCCAGCAGCGCGTAGTAACCAGCCACGCCGAGGAGATCGATGACGCCTTCTTCGCCGAATTTTTTGACGGCACGCGCATAGGTGGTGTCGCTCGCTCCCTTGGTGTTCAACACTTCGGTCAATAGCTCATAGACGATGGTTTCGTCTTCGGCCATGCCGTCGGGACGGCGGCCTTCGCCGATTGCATCGGCGATTTTCGCGTCGAGTCCGTGTTCGAGGCCCTGGCGGTAATGCGCCCACCATTCGAACTGCTGGCCCCAGTGGCGCGCCGCGATGATGGCGGCGAATTCATTGATACGCTTGTCGAGCGGGCAGACGAAGCGGATGTATTCGCCGACTTTCTGCACGCGGTTCATGAACTCGGGGCTGCGCAGCAGGGCGACGAACGGGCCTTTGACTTCGCCGCGCGGGCCTGCGGAGATGTCGGCGGCGGCTTTTTTCTGCGCCGGCGTCATCTTGTTTTCGGGAATCATCGGCATGCGCTCAGGCGCGATGGCGTAAGTAACAGTGCTGCGGTCGGACGTCATTACAGGTTCTCCTCGTTAGTGGTGAATGAGGGATATCAAATAGACCACGGGGTGTCAAGAAAGGTCGCAGGCTTTCCTGCGGGTCGACAGCCGCATAGGCAGACCCGTAGACTACGCAGCGCACGAGGAGATCAAATGAAATTGCTGATACAGGGGATAGTGGTGCTGGCGGCCGTGGCAGCGGGCGCTGCCATGGCCGCACCCGACGACCGGCCGGCGCGCGCGGTGCGTTTGCTGGTGCCGTCGCCGCCGGGCGGGCCGTCGGATTTTGCCGGTCGCCTGATTGCGCCGGGGCTGGGTGAGGCGCTGGGGCAAAACGTCGTCATCGACGCGCGCCAGAGCGTCAACGGCATCCTCTCGATGGAAACCGCGGCGCATGCGGCGCCCGACGGCACTACGCTTTCGATCGGCAACGTCGGCACTCATGTGATGAACACCGGACTGTATAAAAAACTGCCCTACGATCCGGTGCGCGATTTCGCGCCGGTCGGGCGCATTATCTCGGCGGGCACGGCGCTGGTGGCCAATCCGAAATTCGCGCCGAATACGATTCGAGAATTTTTTGCCGCGGCGAAAAAAGATCCGGGAAAAATCAATATCGCCATTGCCGGCGCCAACGGACAGGTCGGCACCGACGTGTTGAAGTCGATGGCGGGTATCCAGCTCAATAACGTTCCGTACAAGGGCAGCTCGCCGTCGGAACTGGCGGTGATGTCGGGCGAAGTCGAAGTCTCGCTGCTGTCGATTCCGATTGTTACACCCTATATCAAGTCGGGGCGCATGAAAATTTTCGGCGTCACCACGGCAAAACGCTCGGCGATGCTGCCCGAAGTGCCGACGGTCGCCGAATCCGGCCTCGACGGCTACGAGTTCGGTAACTGGCACGCGCTGTTTGCGCCGAAAGGCACGCCGGAGCGGCAGCTGCGCATGCTGAACAGGGCGATGGTGCAGATTTTCGACAAACCTGAAATCCGCGATCTGGTGCTGGCGCGCGGCAGCGAAATCATCGCCGGCTCACCCGAGGAACTCGCCGGGGTGCTGAAGCGCGACATTCCAAAATACAAAAGGCTGATGGCGGACGCCGGCATCGTGCCGCAGTAAACGCGGCACCTGAGGCCTGCGCTACACTGTCGCCACAATTCGAATAACAGTAACGGAGGAGAGCATATGAAAACGGCAATGCATTGGCTGGGCGCGCTCGTCGTCTGCGGATTCGTTTCGCTGGCGGCCGCGCAGGCGCCGGACGACGGCACCGTGCTGGAAAAAGACATTCCGATTTCGGTGACCGAGGTGGCCCCCGGCCTGTTTTTTCAATATCACCACGCCGAATCGAACAACGCCTGGCTCGTCACCGACGAAGGCGTGCTGCTGATCGACACACGCCAGCATCCGCGGCGCGCGGAGGAACTCCTTGCCGCCATACGCAAGACTACCAGCAAGCTGATCAAGTGGGTGATCAACACGCACGGGCACGGGGACCATTATTTCGGCAACCCGGTGTTCAAGCGCGAAGGCGCGACCTTTATCGCGCACCGGGACACCGCCGGCATGATGAAAGGGCACTACGGTCTCGAGATCAAACGCCGCATGGGCTACTTCAAACAGCAGAAATACGATCCTGCCGAAGTGAAACTGGTGATGCCCGACGTGACCTACGACAGCAAGATGGTCATCACGCTCGGCGGCCGTGTCATCGAACTGATCTACATGGGCCCCGGCCAGAACCCCGGCGACACGCTGGTTTATTTTCCGAAAGAGAAGGTGATGTTCACCGGCGGGCCGTTCTCGAAAAACAGCTGGGCCAATCCGTCGTTCACGCCGTCGATGTCGAACTGGGTGGCGATGCTGCGCAGGATTGCGGGCATGGACATCGATAAATTTCTCGGCGGCCACGGCGACATCGGCAAAAGGGACGACGTGCTGCATGAAGCACAACAGCTCGAAGACTTCGATGCTGGCATGCGCGCGGCGGTGAACAAAGGCATGAGCAAGGAAGAGATACTCAAGAACGTCAAATTCGAGAAGTACAAGGACGTGCGCAATTACTACCGCCTGAACCTGTTCATTTCGAGCTACTACTACTTTCTGACCACCGGCAAGCCCGAGAACCCGTTGCCCGAGTAACGCGGCGGCGGATCGCGCGCCGCTCAGCTTTCCGGTTTGATGTTCGCGGTCTTGATTACGCGCGAGAATTTTTCGACCTCGACGCGCATAAATTTATCGAACTCTTCGGGTTTGTCGCCGCCAACCCTGAAGCCCTGCCGTTCGATCGCCGGCTTCATGTCGGTCATCGCCTTGATCATTACTTCATGAATGCGCGTAACGATGGCGCGCGGTGTTTTTGCCGGCACCCACATGCCGAACCATGCTGGCACGTCGAAACCGCGCACGCCTGATTCGTCGAGCGTCGGAATATCGGGCGCCATCGCCGAACGCTGCAGCGTGCTGACCGCGATGCCGTTTAAACGTCCGGCGCGCGCGTGCGGCAGCATGTATGGAATACCGCCGAACAGCAGATGCGTCTGCCCGGCGATGGTTTCCTG
>JANYDY010000080.1 GCA_025363435.1 Betaproteobacteria bacterium | reverse complement strand
TGAAGGGGGTCGGCATTTACACGCACACCAACCCGCAACTGCGGCCGCCGGAACTCTATGGCGGCAGCACTACGCTGTACAGCGGCGGCGCACACGCCGCTTATGTACTGCTGCCGGTCGTGCCAGCGAAATAATCAGTCGAGCCGGGTATCCAAGCCGGCCAGCGCCATCTCGGCGGCACGCAGCACCGCGCGCGCCTTGTTCTGCGTTTCCTGCCATTCGCTCTGCGGCACCGAGTCGGCGACGATGCCGCCGCCGGCCTGCACGTAGAGCGTGCCGTCCTTGACGACGGCGGTGCGAATGGCAATCGCCAGATCCATGTCGCCGTTGAAACCAAGATAACCGACCGCGCCGGCGTAAACGCCGCGTTTGGTCGGTTCGAGCTCATCGATGATTTCCATCGCACGCACTTTGGCCGCACCACTGACAGTGCCGGCGGGAAAGGTCGCCTGCAACACCGCGATCGCATCCTGCCCGGGTTTCAACTGCGCCTCGACGTTGGAGACGATATGCATGACGTGCGAGTAGCGCTCGATAGTCATATTGTCAGTGACCTGCACGGTGCCGGTCTGCGCAACGCGTCCGATGTCGTTGCGCCCGAGGTCCATCAGCATGACGTGTTCGGCGCGCTCTTTCGGATCGGCGAGCAGTTCGGTGGCCAGCGCGGCATCCTGTTCCGGCGTTTTGCCGCGCGGGCGCGTGCCGGCGATCGGCCGCACCGTGACCTTGCCGTTTTCGAGGCGCACCAAAATTTCCGGCGAAGCGCCGACGACATGGAAATCGCCGAAGTTGTAGAAAAACATGTACGGCGACGGATTCAGCGCGCGCAGTGCGCGATACAACGTGAGTGGCGATGCCGGAAACGGCTGACTCATGCGCTGCGACAGCACGACCTGCATGATGTCGCCGTCGAAAATATAGCGCTTGGCGCGCTCGACCACTTTCAGATAGGCCGCTTCACCGAATTCCGATTGCGCTTTTTGCGGCGCTGCCGGTGCTGCCGCGGGTATCGTCATCGGCCGGCGCAGCGCTTCGAGCAATTCGCGCAGACGCGCGCGACCGCTTGCGTAGGCGCCGGGCGTGCGCGGATCGGCGTAGACGACGAGATAAATCTTGCCGGAGAGGTTATCGACCACTGCCAGCTGCTCCGACACCAGCAAAATAATGTCGGGCACATTTAGCGGATCGGGCTTTTTCGTCGCCGCGAGTTTCTTTTCAATATAACGTATGGTGTCGTAGCCGAAATAACCGACGAGGCCGCCGCAGAAGCGCGGCAACCCCGGTTGGTCGGCCGCTTTGAAACGCGCCTGATATTCGCGCACGAACTGCAAAGGGTCATCACATGCCGTGGTCTTCACCGCCTTGCCGTCTGCAAACTCGGTGCAGTCGTGGCCGCGCACTTCGAGCCGCGCTTGCGCCGCCAGCCCGATGAATGAATAGCGGCCGAAACGCTCGCCGCCGACCACGGATTCGAGCAGATAGGTGTAGGGCTGGTTGGCGAGCTTGAGGTAAACCGACAGCGGTGTATCGAGGTCGGCGAAGGTTTCGAGCACCAGCGGAATGCGGTTATGCCCCGCTGCCGCCAGCTCGTTGAATTGTGATTCGGTCATGACTGTACTCCACGAAAAATTCCAAAAAGAAAACCCGCTACGCCTTGCCTAGCACGCACGCCAGCGACGCCAATCGAATGGCGTGGCAAGCAGCAGGTTTTTCAATTCAGGATGTGTCATGACCGTGTAATGAGTTTGGATGCGTCGAGTATCGTTTCCACTATAGCATCAACGTCGAGAGATCGCACATCAACGCCCTCGTTGTAACCGTAGCCGACGCAGAAAATCGGACAGCCGGCGGCGCGCGCCGCCTCGGCGTCATTCAGCGAATCGCCGATCATCAGCAGATCCGCCGGCGCGATGCCGAATTTTTCGACCACGTGCGTCAGCGGCAGCGGGTCGGGTTTTTTCTTCGCCAGCGTGTCACCGGCCACTACCAGCTGAAAATAACCGTCGAGCTTCATCTGCTTGAGCAGCGGCAGCGTGTAGCGCTCTGATTTATTCGTTACACAGGCGAGCGGATAACCGGCGCTTTTTAAAGCGTCCAGCCCCTCGCGCACCTGCGGATACATGGTGGTGTGGCGGCCGTTCACCTCGGCATAGCACTCCATGTAGATCGGCAGCGCTTTGGCGTAGAGCGCCGCCTCGGGTTTGCCTTCCATGGCGCCGGCCAGCGAACGCTCGACCAGATTATTGATGCCCTTGCCGACAAAATTGCGCACCAGCGTTTCGTCGAGCGCGGCGCGGCCGATTTTTTCGAGCATCATGTTAACGGCGATGGCGAGATCGCTGACGGTGTCGAGCATGGTGCCGTCGAGATCGATGGCAATCGCTTTGACGCGCAGGGGAAATGCAATTTTCGGCATGAAGTGTCCGCGGTTCAATTAATACGATGCGCCGCCTGCAGCGACAACGGGGCGAACTACGAGGCGGCGAGTTCGGCGCGCATTTTGGCGATGGTGGCTTTGTAATCCGCAGTGCTGAAAATGGCGGAACCGGCGACAAATGTATCAGCACCTGCGCGTGCAATCTCGGCAATGTTGTCGACCTTGACGCCGCCATCGACCTCAAGCCAGATGTCGCGCCCGGATTTTTTAATTCGTTCACGCACCGCCCGCAGCTTGACCAGCGCTTCGGGTATGAACTGCTGGCCGCCGAAACCCGGGTTCACCGACATGATCAGCACGAGGTCGAGTTTGTCGAGCACGTGGTCGAGGTAACTCAACGGTGTGCCCGGATTGAACACCAGCCCTGCCTTGCAACCGTTTTCTTTGATCAACGCAATGGTGCGGTCGATATGCTCGGAAGCCTCGGGATGGAAGGAAATGATATTGGCGCCGGCTTTGGCAAAATCCGGAATGATGCGATCAACCGGCTTGACCATCAGATGCACGTCGATCGGCGCCTTGGTCAGCGGCCGGATCGCAGCGCAAACCAGTGGCCCTATCGTCAGGTTTGGCACGTAGTGGTTGTCCATGACGTCGAAGTGAACGATATCCGCGCCGGCGGCGATAACGTTTTTGACTTCTTCGCCGAGGCGCGCGAAGTCGGCCGAAAGTATGCTGGGAGCTATCCGTTGCGTCGGTTGCATGGCTGTTTTCCGCTCGCGCTGGTCACGCGCATCACGATAATGCCGCCATTCTACCTGCCTCCCGCTGCAATGCACATGCACGCCACGGCGGCGGTTGCGGCGCGGCGCAAATTGGTGTGCAATGCACACCCGCAACCCGAACCGGCTTCCATGAAAACCGAAAACGACATTGCGGTATCCGCACGCACGGCCTATCTCGCCGAGCAGTCCGATCCGGACAACGGGCGCCACGTCTTCGCCTACACCATCCGCATCACCAACAACGGTACTGTTGCGGCGCAACTGATCAGCCGGCACTGGATCATCACCGATGCCAACAACCGCGTGCAGGAAGTCAAAGGGCCTGGCGTGATCGGCGAACAGCCGCTGCTGCAGCCCGGCGAATCATTCGAATATTCGAGCGGCTCGGTAATCGCCACCGCGGTCGGCACTATGCGCGGCAGCTATCAGATGCGCACGGCGCACGGCGTGGAATTCGACGCCGACATACCGGAATTCACACTGTCGATGCCGCGCGTGCTGCACTAGCGCAGCGCAAACTCAATAGCTGAGATAAGTGCAGCTGTTGCACGGGCTGCGCGTCTGGCGGCGACTCACCAGCGTTTCGCGCAATTCACGCAGCCACGGCTGGTTGTAGATTTCCAGCACGTGCTGCGTGTTGACGTCACCCTTCGGGTATTGCGCCGCGCCGTCCATGCAGCACATTGAAACCACGCCGGTAGCGGTAATCGACATGTCAAACCAGCGGTGGCAGGGCGCATCGGGCACTGCCAGCGCGCCGTTCGGCGAGTCGATGGTGCCGATCCAGTCGTGCCGCGGCGCGATGTCCGGCTTGAAGCGCGGAAAATTGCTGCGCACCCAATGCGTGAACGACTGGTCGTCGTTGCGGTTGGTCGCCACGCGCGTCAATCTGACCGGGCAGCGAATCACACCTTCAGCATGCAGCCGGTGCAGCAGTTCGATGCGTTCGACCGTGCGCGCGAACGGCAGCTGCATGACGGCTTCGTATTCCTCGGGGTTGTCGAAATTCATCGACACGTTGATATAGGCGAGATTTTTGACTGCGCCGAGCTGGTGGATTTTCTTTTCGGTCAGCGGCGAGCCGTTGGTAATGATGCTGATGCTCGCATTCGGCAGCTTGCTGTTGGCCAATTCAAGAATCTCGAACAGTCGGTTTTCGAGAAAGGGTTCGCTGACTTTATAAGGCGCAAGCTGAAAATATACGTCTTTGGGTATCGCGGACAGATCATCGATTACCTTGGCGATCAGCGCATCGGACATGCGCGTGCCCTTGCGCTCAAGCGAGGGATAAGGGCAGAAATTGCACGCTGCATTGCAACTCGCCAGCGTTTCGAGATGCACGATCGCCGGGAAATCGAGCAGCCCCGCCGCTTTCAGGCGCTCGGCTTTTTTTCTGGCGAAGCGCGCGAGCTGGTCGATGTTGTAATGATCGCCGTGAAACCCGCGATTCGGATCGCTGTAACGTTTGCGATAGGCCTTGAGGAATGCACCGAACATGGGGCTGCAGTTTAAACTCCGGGTAAACCCGCCTCAAGGCATGAATGCACGCGTCGAGCAGGTCAAAAGCGGCAAATAAGCGTCACGGACGCGGATCGCGTTCGCCGCGATCGCTTTTGTCACGCGGCGCGCGCGGCCAAGTCCACCAGACAATAAGCAGCAATATCGCAAGCGCAACGCCTGCTTCAAGCAACAGCCAGAACATGATTGCACGCTTCGCGAATATTTCGTTGAAACGTTGGGATATACTGCGGCGCATCGTGCGCCACGCTGTCCTCATGATACTACGCCGCCTCGTCGCGCTTGGCGCGATTGCCGCGCTCAGCGCGTGCGAATCATTCCGCACCGGCGCACCGCCGACGCCGCCCGTTGCCGTGCCGGCGCCAACACCATCGCAACCTGCACCCGAATTGCCGCCGGAGAAACCGCCAACGCCGCCGGTCAAACCACCTACGCCGGCACCAAACCCGTTACGCCCGATTACCTGGGAAGCCATGCCGTCGGGCTGGCGCGACGATAATCTGCAACTCGCGTGGCCGGCGTTTCTGGCCGGTTGCGCCGCCTTGAAAACGCGCGCGGCCTGGCAGTCCGCTTGCGAACTCGCGAGCGCAATGCCCGAGCCGTCAAAAGAAACCATCCGCCGCTTTTTTGAAACGCGCTTCACGCCGTACCAGGTAATCAATGCGGACGGCAGCGACAGCGGCATGGTCACCGGCTATTACGAGCCGCTCTTGCGCGGCAGCCGCAAACGCACAACAACCTACCGTTATCCGGTCTACGGCCTGCCCGACGATTTGCTGGTGATCGATCTGTCGGAACTCTATCCCGAGATGAAAAACCAGCGTCTGCGCGGCCGCATCGACGGCCGCCGCGTCGTGCCGTACTACAACCGCGCGCAAATCGAAAACGGCGCGGCGCCGGTCACCGGCAAGGAAATCGTCTGGGTCGCCGATGCGGTCGAGTTGTTCTTTCTGCAAATCCAGGGCTCGGGCCGCGTGCGCCTCGACAACGGCGACATGGTGCGCCTCGGTTATGCCGATCAGAACGGACATCCCTATCGATCAATCGGGCGCCTGCTGGTCGAACGCGGCGATCTGCCGCTCGAACGCGCTTCGATGCAAGGCATCAAAAACTGGGCGACGCAAAATCCGGACAAGCTGCAGGACCTTCTCAATTACAACGCAAGCTATGTGTTCTTCCGCGAAATGCCGGCCGATCTGCCCGGCCCGCTGGGTGCGCTCGGTGTGCCGCTGACGGCACAGCGCAGCATCGCGGTCGATCCGCGTTATGTACCGCTGGGCGCGCCGGTATTCCTCGCCACCACGATGCCGAATACGCGCACGCCGCTGAACCGCTTGATGCTCGCACAGGACACCGGCGGCGCCATAACCGGCGCGGTCCGCGCGGATTTTTTCTGGGGCTTCGGCGATGAGGCGGGCAGCCAGGCCGGCCGCATGCGGCAAAGCGGCCGCATGTGGGTGCTGCTGCCTAACGATTACCCGCTGCCGAATGCCGTCAACAGCAACGGCAGCGCTCGCACTGAATAACTCAGCGCACCGGCGCTTCGGTGTCGCCGCACAAAAAATTCACGCGCAGAACGACGCGGCTTTTGACGTGATTGCCCTGCTTTTGCGCCGGCACGAATTGCGCAACGCGAAACGCCTGCACAGCGGCATCGTCGAACATTCCTGCCGGCTGCGCCTCGACGATAGACGCTTCGTTGACCGCACCGAATTCGTCGATCAACAACAACAGCTGCACGCGGCCGTTAATGCGTTGCGCAACCGCCGCATCCGGACATTTGGGCCGGATCAGAGCCGCCGGCTGCGGATAGACATCGAGTTGTCGCGCCGGGTAGTAGGTCGGATCGCGGATCAAAGGCACTTCAATCCCGCCGGCCGGCGATGACGGCGCTTTCGCCGCGGGTTTTTCTGCCGGTTTGGGCACCGGTTCAATCGGCGTTTTAACTGCCGCGGGCTTTTCGACTTCGGCCGTCTGCGGCGCAGCGGCCAACGCGACGTCCTCCGGCGGCGATGCAGCATCGCCGTCCGCCGTCATTGTCGGCTCAAGCCGCGCTTGTATGGTTGAAATCACATTCGGCACGCCGCCGGTCGGGTTGACCGGCACACCCAGAACAATCAGGTGCAGCATTACCGACAACAGGCAAGCCAGTAGCAGGCGCGGCCATACGCCTGCTGCGACGGTTTCAGTCGATGCAACAGCGTAGGCAGTCACCGACATATCCGGATTCAAAAGCGTTGGGTTTCAGACCGGCGGCACACCGACCGCGGCATCACTTCGCCGGTTTGGTCGACGCCAGTTTTTGCTCCATCTGTTCGGACGAAATTGCACCCGGCACGCGAGCGCCGTCTGCGAAGACCAGGGTCGGCGTGCCGGTGACTTTGTATTTCATACCGAGTTCAACCGTTTTATCGATCGGATTGTCGCAATTAGGTGAAGCAGCAGGCGTTACGTTGCGAAGCAACGCGTCGTCCCAAGCCTTGACCTTATCAGCGGAACACCAGATCCGCTTGGACTTGTCGCGTGCCTGCGGATGGAGACTGTCGATCGGGTACAGAAACGTATAAATCGTCACGTTTTCGAGCTTGGCGAGATCACCCTCGACGCGCTTGCAGTAAGGGCAATCGGGATCTGAAAACACCGCCAGCTTGCGCGAGCCGTTGCCTTTGACGCGTTTGAATGCCAGGTTGAGCGGCAACTGATCAAAATTGATCGCCGTAAGTTTGCTCATGCGCTCTTCGGTCAGATTGGTCTTTTTGTCGGTATCGATCATCATCGCGTTGACGAAAAGATAGGTGGCTTTTTCGTCGGTGTAATGTATCTGTCCGTCGGCGAAAACCTCGTAGATGCCGGCAAGCGGTGTTTTGGTCACGCTTTCGAGCTGGATCTGCGGATATTTTTTGAGCAGCGCCGCTTTGACCGTCGCTTCGCTCGCGTCCGCCGCATACGCGATCGTCGCGAACAGC
Organism: Betaproteobacteria bacterium; assembly: GCA_025363435.1. Lineage (GTDB taxonomy): Bacteria > Pseudomonadota > Gammaproteobacteria > Burkholderiales > SG8-41 > PALSA-1004. Next base: position 15,818 of record JANYDY010000080.1, on the reverse strand, counting down.
ATCGATGCCAGAATCAATAAAATCTTGCGCATGTTAGTCCTTGGGGTTTTGATTGTATGGAGGTTGTCTTATCCGACCGCGTGTTGCACCAGAAAGTTCTTCAATGCCGACTGACGGTTGGTGACACGCAAGCCGAAATTGCGCGCTCGCGCGAGCCACGCCGATTCGTTGTTAAACAGGCGTTGCAGCGTATCGGTTGCAAATTGCATCGCTGCGATGTCTTCGCGCCGCGCCCGTTCATACCGCCGCAGCAGATAAAAATCGCCGCAGTCATTTTGCGCGCCACGCGCCGCCAGAGTTGCGGCCAGATCGCGCGCATCGCGAAATCCCAGATTGACGCCCTGGCCTGCCAGCGGGTGAACATTATGCGCAGCATCACCAACGAGGGCAAGGCGCGATCTGACCATTTCACGCACGCGTTGCAGCCGCAATGGAAAGGCCGCTTGCGGCGTAATAACGCGTAATCCGCCCAACTGTTGCGCACTCGCTGCGGCGACCTGCACGGCCAGTTCTTCAGGCGGCAAACCCATCAGTTTGGCGGCGTGTTCGTCGCGCGTCGACCACACCATGGAAACGCGTTCGCCCGGCAGCGGCAGCAGCGCCAGTATGCCGTCGCGGCGAAACCACTGGTGGGCGATGCCGCGGTGCGGCTGTTCAGTTGCGAAATTGGCGACTACCGCAGTCTGCGCATAAGGCCGCGCCTCGACTGCAATGCCGGCCTGCGTACGCAGCCACGAATTACCGCCGTCGGCGCCGACGATCAGGGGCGCGCGCAGGCTGCGTCCGTCGGCGAGATCCAGCGTCGCGGCATCGGCTTCAATCTTCAATGCGGTACAGGATGCCGGCGCGAATATTTCTACCTCCGGCCGCGCCTGCAGGCCGCGCCACAAGGCAGATTGCAGCGCACGGCTTTCAACGATTGCCGCCAGCTCGCGCAACCCGGCGTCGTAGGCGCTGAAATCGAGTTCAGAGCGGGCATCGTCGCCGAAAATACGCATGTCTTCGACCGGCATTACGCGATTGCTGTCGACACCCTGCCACGCACCGCAGGCATTCAAGTAATCGATGCTGCCCGGACCCAGCGCATAGATGCGGCTGTCCCAATCAGCGGCATGCGCAGCAAGCTGCGGCGCGCGCGCTTCGACAATCGCGGTTTTGAGCCCGCCATTGGCGAGGCTAAGCGCGAGGCTGCTGCCGACCAGACCGCCGCCAACAATGATCACGTCAAAAAGCATGTGCATATAGAATGGCAAATCGAGGCTGCGAGTGTAATCGGGTCACCGTGGCCGGGCAAAAAGTACAGCCGGGCGGTCGCCCTGCCGGGATGAACGGATTGCAGGCGAATCTTGACATTATCGGGGCCAAAACATAGACTGCCGCGCCTCCTCCGGGTGAACTTCAGACGCACCCGGTGCCGGAAATAGGTGATGTAGCTCAGTTGGTTAGAGCGTGGCACTCATAACGCCAAGGTCGGTGGTTCAATTCCACCCATCACCACCACTCCCGTTTGCCGGCAATTCTCTGCAGCGCGCAGTCACGCAGACTCAGCTATAATGCATGAGACTGATTTCAAAAGAGTTTCCTTCCTTTGACCATGAATAAACGTCTGCTTGGATGTTTGCTGATGCTGATGGCCGCGGGCTCGATCGTCGCGGCTGAGGCCCTGGCGCAACTGCGCACGCTGCCGCAGAACGCGAAATTTGCGCGCATCGGTGATGCGCAGCCCCTGCCGTTCATCCAGCTCAACGGAAATATCGTCAGGCTGTCGCCCGGCAGCGTGATCTATGACGAAAACAATCGCAGCGTCGTGCATGGCGCACTGCCGCCCGGCGCGCGCGTCGCCTTCACCCTTGATCTGAGCGGCGACATCGCGCGCATTTACATCCTCACCGCGCAAGAGCAGGCGCAGGTCGGCAGCAAGTAGTAATCAGCGTGGCGACCAAGCTATTCATCAAGACCTTCGGCTGCCAGATGAACGCGTACGACTCGTCGAAAATGGCTGATGTGCTCAATGCGTCAGACGGCATGATCGCAACCGATACGCCGGAAGACGCCGACGTCATACTTTTCAATACCTGTTCGGTGCGCGAAAAAGCGCAGGAGAAGGTTTTTCACGACCTCGGCCGCGTGAGGCATCTCAAGCAGGCGCGGCCCGATGTGATCATCGGCGTTGGCGGCTGCGTCGCCAGCCAGGAAGGTGCGGCCATCGTCAAACGCGCGCCCTATGTCGACTTGGTGTTCGGTCCGCAAACCTTGCACCGGCTGCCGGCGATGATCGCGGCGCGACGCAAGGGTGCGCCGCCGCAGGTCGATATCTCGTTTCCGGAAATCGAAAAATTCGATCATCTGCCGCCGGTGCGCGTCGACGGTTGCACCGCGTTTGTTTCGATCATGGAAGGCTGCAGCAAATACTGCAGCTTCTGCGTTGTGCCGTACACGCGCGGCGAAGAAGTCTCGCGTCCGCTTGACGACGTGCTTGCCGACATCGCCGAACTGGCCGCGCAGGGTGTGCGCGAGATCACGCTGCTGGGGCAAAACGTCAATGCCTGGCGCGGGCACGGCGAAGACGGCACCGCCGCCGATTTTGCGCTGCTGCTCGAATATGCCGCCGAGATACCGGGCATCGCGCGCCTGCGCTATCAGACATCGCATCCGAATGAATTTTCACAGCGTCTGATCGACAGCTATGCGCTGCTGCCGCAGCTCGTCAATCACGTGCACCTGCCGGTGCAATGCGGCTCCGACCGCATACTGGCGGCGATGAAGCGCGGCTACACGGCGCTTGAATACAAGTCGATCGTGCGGCGCCTGCGCGCAATCCGCCCCGACATCAGCATCACCTCCGATTTCATCGTCGGCTTTCCGGGCGAAACCGCAGCCGACTTCGAAGCGACCATGGAATTGATCGAGAGCGTCGGCTTCGACGCCAGCTTCAGTTTTCTCTACAGCCGGCGCCCCGGCACGCCAGCGGCCGCCCTGACAGACGACACGCCGCACGAAATCAAACTCGCGCGACTGCAACGCCTGCAGGCAAAAATCGACGCCAACGAACACGTTATCAACAGCGCCATGGTCGGCACCACGCAACGCGTGCTGATCTCGGGCGTATCGCAACGCCACGCCCACGAACTGTTCGGCCGCACCGACAACAATCGTGTGGTCAATTTCGCCGGCGAGACAAAACTGATCGGGCAATTCGCCGATATCACCATTACCGCCGCGTCGATGCATACCCTGCGCGGCGAAATCGCATCGGCACACGCTTGAAACCGGCCGAAGTTTCCTTCAAACCCGTCGACAACAAGCGTCTCGCCAATCTGTGCGGCGCACTTGACGAGAACCTGCGCCAGATCGAGGCCGCGCTGGATGTCGTCGTGGTGCGGCACGGCGGCAGTTTCACGATCGCCGGTGAGCCGGAACGCACGCAACAGGCCGCGCAGGCGCTGCGCAGTTTTTACGTCAGGGCGGGCGACGATCTCTCAATCGAAGACGTGCAACTCGGCCTGATCGAAGTGGCGCGCGGCACGCCGGCGGGAGAAACCGGCGCGCACGGCTCGGCACTCAAAACACGGCGCCACGATCTGCGCGGCCGCACTCCGCGCCAGATTCAGTACCTTGAACAGATACAGCGGCACGACATCACCTTCGCCATCGGTCCGGCCGGTACCGGCAAAACGTACCTTGCAGTGGCCTGCGCGGTGGATGCGCTCGAACGCGACGCCGTCAAACGGCTGGTGCTGGTGCGGCCGGCGGTCGAAGCCGGCGAACGCCTGGGTTTTCTGCCCGGCGATATGGCGCAAAAAGTCGATCCTTATCTGCGTCCGCTCTACGATGCGCTCTACGATTTGATGGGTTTCGATAAAGTCACCAAACTGTTCGAGCGCAGCATGATCGAAGTCGCGCCACTCGCCTTCATGCGCGGACGCACGCTCAACCAGTCGTTTGTCATCCTCGACGAAGCGCAGAACACCACGCCCGAGCAGATGAAAATGTTCCTCACCCGTCTCGGCTTCGGCAGCCGCGCCGTCGTCACCGGCGACGTCACCCAAGTCGACCTGCCGCGCGGCCACAAGAGCGGCTTGAACGAGGCCGCAATCATACTCAAGCGGGTACGCGGCATCGCCTTTACCCGTTTTCAATCGAGCGACGTGGTGCGCCATCCGCTGGTGCAACGCATCGTCAATGCCTATGAGCGGCACGGCAAAGAACAAACGCGTAGCGACCTCTGAGCCGGCTGTGAGCGTGCAGTTCGCGACCGGCACTGCGAGCCTGCCCTCGCGCGCGTGCTTCCTGCGCTGGGCCGAGGCGGCGCTCAAGCGGCGCGCGCATATCACGCTGCGGGTGGTCAATGCGCGCGAAGCGCGCGCGCTCAACAAGCGCTACCGCCGGCGCGATTATGCAACCAACGTCCTGACCTTTGTTTACGCCGATCAGCGCCCGCTCGCCGGCGATATCGCCATTTGCGCGCCGGTGGTACGGCGCGAAGCGCGTGCGCAGCGCGTCAGCCTCGCCGCCCATTACGCCCACCTCACCGTGCACGGCGTGCTGCATCTGCAGGGCTATGACCATGTGCTTACGCGCGATGCCGCACGCATGGAAGGCCTCGAAGCGCGCATCCTGAAAAAACTCGGTTACGGCAATCCGTACCATGCAGAATTGAAAGCGAAAAAATGAGCGACGAACCGGCAGCACCGAAACCGGGCTGGCTTGAGCGCATCAGCGCCTTTCTGTTGCGCGAACCCGAAGACCGCGAACAGTTGATCGAGTTATTGCGTACGGCCTACGAGCGCCAGTTGCTCGACAGCGATGCGCTGTCGATGATCGAAGGCGTACTGCAGGTCTCCGAAATGCAGGCGCGCGACATCATGATCCCGCGCGCGCAAATGGACATGATCGATGTCGCCGAGGCGCCGGACACGTTCGTGCCGCTGGTGATTCAAACCAACCACTCGCGTTTCCCGGTGTTCGAAGGCGACCGCGACCGTGTGATCGGCATACTGCTGGCAAAGGATCTGCTGCGCTATTACGCCGGCGAAGAGGAATTCAATGTGCGCCAGATGCTGCGCCCGGCGGTGTTTATCCCGGAATCGAAACGACTGAACGTGCTGCTCAAGGATTTCCGCGCCAACCGCAATCACATGGCGATCGTGGTCGATGAATACGGCGGCGTGGCCGGGCTGGTAACCATTGAGGACGTGCTCGAGCAGATCGTCGGCGATATCGAAGATGAATACGACTTCGATGAAACCGCTGACGATATTATTGCCGACCGCGACGGCGCCTGGCGCGTCAAGGCAACCACCGAACTGGCGCGTTTCGACGAAACCTTCGGCACCAATTACGTCAAGGAAGATCAGGACACGGTTGGCGGACTGGTGCTGAGCCGGCTCGGCCGGCTGCCCAAACGCGGCGAACAGATATTAATCGACGAATTGACCTTCAAGGTTTTGCGCGCCGACAGCCGCCGGCTGCATCTGCTGCTGGTGGAAAAGAAAGCCGGCGCCAAGTAGCGGCATGCCTTTGCGCAACCACCCGCTGATCCTGGCTGCGCTGGCCGGCGCCGCCACCGTGCTCGGCTTCGCGCCGTTCGCATGGTTTCCGCTGCCGGTCATCACGCTGGCGATTCTGATCGGGCAATGGCAAGGCGCCGCCCATGCGCGCGCTGCTGCATCAAGTGGATTTGTTTTCGGCTTCACCTGCTTTGTAGCCGGCGTGAGCTGGGTCTACGTCAGCATGCATGATTTCGGCGCGATGCCGGCGTGGCTGGCAATTGCCCTCACTTTGCTGATGTGCGCCTATCTCGCCTTGTTTCCCGCCTTCACCGGCTGGGCCTGCCGTGCGCTGGGCAGTTCATCGAATGTAGTGACGTTGACGGCAGTGCCGGCGCTGTGGACGCTGACGGAATGGCTGCGCGGCTGGGTGCTGACCGGCTTCCCGTGGCTGGCAATCGGCTACTCGCAGGTGCCGGAGAGTCCGCTGGCCGGTTATATCCCGATCATCGGCGTCTACGGCGTAACCTGGTTAACGATGCTGAGTGCGGCGCTGCTTTGCATCGGCGTGACGCGTGCGCTCAATCGTCGCGGCGAACCGCTGCGTTATGCCGCGCTGTCACTGCTCGACCGTCCTTACCTGCTCGTTCTGGTCGTGCTGTGGGCCGGCGGCTTTGCGCTGAAAAACATCGCATGGACCGAGCCGGTTGGTGAACGCGTTTCAGTGGCGCTGATCCAGGGCAATATTCCGCAGGATCTGAAATGGCGCGAAGACCGCGTGCAATCGACACTTGCCACCTACCGCGATCTGGCCGCCGCCGGCGATGCGCGCCTGACCGTGCTGCCGGAGACTGCGCTGCCGCTGTTTCTGCACAACGTGCCGCGCGCCTACCTCGACGAATTGGCGGCGCACGCGCGCAAAACAAATGGCGACGTCCTGATCGGCGTACCCGAGCGCGGCGATGCCAGAACCTACTTCAACACCGTACTGTCGGTCGGCAGCGCGCCCGAACAGTTTTATCGCAAATCGCATCTGGTGCCGTTCGGCGAATTCGTGCCGTTCAAACCGGTGTTCGGCTGGTTTCTCGATGTGGCGCAGATTCCGCTGGCCGATTTCGCACGCGGCGACATCTTGCAGCAGCCGCTGGCGGTCGCCGGGCAGAAAGTTGCGGTGAATATCTGTTACGAAGATGCGTTCGGCGCGGAGATCGCGCGCCAGCTGCCGCAGGCCACAATACTGGTCAATGTCAGCAATGTGGCGTGGTTCGGCCGCTCGATTGCGCCGCAGCAGCATTTGCAAATTTCGCAGACGCGCGCCCTCGAAACCGGGCGCCCGATGCTACGCGCGACCAATACTGGCATGACGGCGATCATCGATCCGCACGGCCGCGTGCAAAGCGTAGCGCCCGAATTCACCGCAACCGTGGTGCGCGGCGACGTTCAGGGCTATGCCGGCACGACGCCCTATGTGCGCTGGAATGATCTGCCGGTGATACTCGGCGCGCTATTGCTGGTCGCCGGCGTCTGGGCGGGCAAAATCGGCCGCCGAACCGTGAAATAAGCGGCCGGCAAATCGCGCAAGCCGGCTACACCAGCGCATCATTTCCCGGCCGCGCACTATTCCGCGCGCTGGGGAAAAGCTAAAATTCGCCCTCATTCAACCAATTGCCGCGGGCAACCGCCTGCTCATGCTGACTTTCCAACAAATCATTCTGCGCCTGCAAGAGTACTGGGGTGAGCGCGGCTGCGCGCTGCTGCAACCCTATGACATGGAAGTAGGCGCCGGCACCTCGCACACCGCGACCTTTCTGCGCGCCATCGGCCCGGAGCCCTGGCGCGCCGCTTATGTGCAGCCATCGCGCCGGCCGAAAGACGGCCGTTACGGCGAAAACCCGAACCGCATGCAGCATTACTATCAGTATCAGGTCGTGCTCAAGCCGTCGCCGCTGGACATCATCGATCTCTATATCGGCTCGCTCGAAGCGCTGGGCATCGATCCCAAAGCACACGACATCCGCTTCGTAGAAGACAACTGGGAAAACCCGACGCTGGGCGCCTGGGGGCTGGGCTGGGAAGTCTGGTTGAACGGCATGGAAGTCACCCAGTTCACCTACTTTCAACAGGTCGGCGGACTCGAGTGCAAGCCAATCACCGGCGAAATCACCTACGGCATCGAACGCCTGGCGATGTATTTGCAGAACGTCGAAAACGTCTTCGATCTCATTTGGACGCCCGGCGTGACCTATCGCGACGTGTTTCATCAAAACGAAGTCGAGCAATCGACTTACAACTTCGAACATTCCAATGCCGCAATGCTGTTCGAGCATTTTGGCCACTACGAGAGCGAAGCCAAACGCCTGATGGCGGTCGCACTCGCGCTGCCCGCCTACGAAATGGTGTTGAAGGCGGCGCACAGCTTCAATCTGCTCGACGCACGCGGTGCGATTTCGGTGACCGAACGCGCTGCCTACATCGGCCGTATCCGCAATCTGGCGCGCAGCGTCTCGCAATCGTATTTCGATTCGCGCCTGCGCCAGAACTTCCCGATGTGCGCGCCGGAACAACTGAAAAAACTCGGTATTGATGTCGCCGCGCTCAAAGCGGCCGCGCAGGAAAAGGCGTCGGCATGAGCGCGAATCTGCTGGTCGAGCTGTTTACCGAAGAGTTGCCGCCGAAAGCGCTCAATCTGCTTGCTGAGGCCTTCGCGCAGGGCATCAGCGACGGCTTGGTCGCGGGCGGTCTGGTCAACGCTGACGCGGCGCGCCACGTCTACGCGACGCCGCGCCGGCTGGCGGTCAAAATTACCGGGGTGCTGGCGCGCGGCAGTGATCGCAGCGAAACCAAAAAGCTGATGCCGTCGAAAGTCGCCTTCGGCGCCGACGGCAAAGCAACCATGGCATTGCGCAAGCGCCTCGAGAAAGAAGGCTATGCCGCAGACACCGACATTGACCGCATCATCGAACGCAAAATGGAAGGCAAGGAAGAGTTTGCCTTCCATACCCAGATCGTGCAGGGGCAATCGTTGCAAGTGGCGCTGCAAGCGTCAATTGAAAACGCGATTGCAAAGCTGCCAATCCCGAAAGTAATGAGCTACCAGCTCGCCGACGGAGCCACTACCGTGCATTTCGTGCGCCCGGCGCACGGGCTGATCGCATTGCACGGCAAGGATGTCGTACCGGTCGAAATCCTCGGTTTGAAAGCCGGGCGCAGCACGCGCGGCCACCGCTTCCAGGGCGTGCGCGACATCGAAATCGCCACTGCCGATGCGTACGAAGATGCACTGGCGGCGCACGGCAAGGTGATTGCCGGTTTTGCGCAGCGCCGCGATGACATATTGGCCCAGCTGCAGCAGCGCGCCAGTGAGGCCGGCGCCAATCTCGGTGCAGAGGCGGATTACGCGGCGCTGCTCGATGAAGTCACCGCGCTGGTGGAAATGCCGGCTGTTTACGCCGGTGCGTTCGAAGCCGAATATCTGACGGTGCCGCAGGAATGTCTGGTGCTGACCATGCGCGCCAACCAGAAGTATTTCCCGCTGTTCGACACCGCCGGCAAGCTGACCAATCGCTTCCTCATCGTTTCAAACATGCAGCTCGCCGCTCCGAAAAACATCGTCGAGGGCAATCAACGCGTGATCCGCCCGCGTCTCGCCGATGCGCGTTTTTTCTTCGAGACCGACAAAAAAGTGCGGCTGGAAGAGCGCGTGCCCGAGCTTGCGAAAATCGTTTATCACAACAAACTCGGCAGCCAGCTTGAGCGCACGATGCGCGTGCAGAAACTCGCCGGCGTCATCGCGCGCGCAATCGGCGCCGACGCCGCGCTGGCCGAACGCGCCGCCTGGCTGGCGAAGGCCGATCTGCTGACCAATATGGTCGGCGAGTTTCCCGAATTGCAGGGCACGATGGGGCGTTATTACGCCCTCAATGATGGGGAGTCTGCAGAAATCGCCGGTGCGGTCGAAGCTCATTACCGGCCTCGCTTCGCTGGCGACGAACTCCCTCAAGGATCGATCGCCTGTGCCGTTGCTTTAGCCGACAAGCTTGATACCCTAGCCGGACTATTCAACATTGGACAGAATCCCACGGGCGACAAAGATCCATTCGGGCTCCGTCGTGCAGCGCTCGGCGTCATCCGAATCCTCGTCGAGAACCAGCTTTCGCTATCGCTGATCAACCTTATGAACGAGGCTTTTCGGCCTTACGCAAACCAAGCGCACACGCAACTGCGAGAATTTTTTATCGTACGCATGCGTAGTTATTTTTCGGATCGGGGCTACACGGCGAACGAGGTCGAGGCAGTTATGAGCAGGAACCCGGTTGAAATCAGCCCCATTCCCAAGCAACTCGAAGCTGTTCGCGCGTTCGCCGCGATTCCGGAAGCCTCCAGCCTTGCAGCAGCCAACAAGCGAATCGCTAACATTCTGCGGCAAGCAGAAAGCAAGGGAGAAGCACTGCTTTGTAATGCTGACCTATCGGCGTTACGGGATCCAATCGAAATCGCTCTGTTTGAAGCGCTGCAAATTGCAATTCAAACCGCAAATCCCCTCTTTGAGGCGCGAGATTTCTCTGGCTATCTGAAAACCTTTGCCTCTTTGAAGAGTCCTGTGGATTTATTCTTCGATAAAGTCATGGTCATGGTTGAAGACAAAAAGCTTCGTGAAAACCGGCTTGCGCTTTTGATGGATATGCAAACGGCCATGAATCGCTTTGCCGACCTCTCGAAACTCGCCGCATGAAACTCGTCATTCTCGACCGCGACGGCGTGATCAATCACGATAGCGCGGAGTTCATCAAGAACCCCGACGAATGGGTGCCGATTGCCGGCAGCCTTGAAGCCATCGCACGCCTGAATCAGGCCGGCTACAACGTCGTGCTGGCGACCAACCAGTCGGGCGTCGGCCGCGGTCTTCTTGACATCGCCACCTTGTGCGCCATACACGACAAGATGCATCTGGCACTGGCGCACGCCGGCGCCCGCGTCGAAGCGGTGTTCTATTGCCCGCACGCGCAGGATGCCGGCTGCAGTTGCCGTAAACCCAAACCGGGCATGTTTGAAGATATTGCGCACCGCTTCAACGTCGATCTGACCGATGTGCCCTGCATCGGCGACGCCTTGCGCGATCTGCAGGCGGCGGCCAGCGTAGGCGCGCAGCCGATACTGGTGCTAACCGGCAAAGGCAAACATACGCAAACCGCCGGCGGTCTGCCGCCCGGCACGCAAATTCACGCCGATCTCGCTGCCGCGGTCAAAGCTATCGTCGCATGAACGCCGGCGTCGTCCTGCGTTCCTGCCTGTTTGCCGCCGTTCAGATTGTAGTCACGCCGCCGTATGCGATTGTCGCGCTGCTGACCTTCCCCTTCGATGCCATCACGCGTTACCGCATCATTTCGCTGTGGACGCGCTTGATGATGTTTGCACTGCAGCACATCTGTGGCATCCGGTTTCAGGTGATCGGCGCCGAACATCTGCCGGCGCAACCCTGCGTGGTGTTGTCGAAACATCAATCGGCGTGGGAAACGCTGGCCTTTCAGGTGATTTTCCCGCCGCAGGTTTACGTGATCAAACGCGAACTGCTGTGGATTCCGTTTTTCGGCTGGGGCCTCGCGTTATGTTCGCCGATTGCCATCAATCGCAGTGCCGGCACGCGCGCCGTTCGACAAATGCTCGCACAGGGTAAAGGCCGCCTGGCGCGCGGCTTCTGGGTGATTGTTTATCCGGAAGGCACGCGGGTTGCACCGGGTGCACGCGGAAATTATCAGTCTTCCGGCAGTGCCATCGCGATTCATGCCGGCGTGCCGGTACTGCCGGTTGCTCACAACGCCGGGCGCTGCTGGCGGCGCAATTCCTTTCTCAAGTATCCTGGCACGATCACCGTCAGCATCGGCGCGCCGATCGATACGCAGGGCCGCAAAGCCGACGCGCTAACGCGCGAAGTCGAAGCCTGGATCGAAGCCGAAATGCTGCGCATCGACCATGCTAATGTCTGACGCAGCGCAACTGCCCCTGCTGTTCGATCGCACACCCGCAGCAGACGCGAATCGTAATGCTGCACAGCTTGCCGGGCAGGCGATCGAATACACCATCCGGCGCAGCGCACGGCGCCGCAGCATCACCCTGACCATCGACGAGCACGGGCTGCGTGTCGGTGCGCCGCTGCGCGCATCGCAGCGGCGCATTGAGGCGGTTTTAAACGCACATGCGGACTGGGTCGTGCGCAAGATGACGGACTGGAATGCGCGCCGCCCGCCGCCATTTGCCTGGTCGGCAGGTGCGCAGCTGATGTTTTTGGGGCGGGCACTGACGCTGGCGCCGGATCCGGCCCATCTCAAGGCAACACGCAGCGGCGTCAAGCTGCTGCTGCCGGCACACCCTGACGATGCCGCAGCGCTGGCGCGTGCGGCGACCGAGTGGCTGCGGATGAACGCGACAGAATGGTTTGCTCAGCGTATCGCGCATTTTGCGCCGCTGCTGAAGGTTGATATCCCGCTCATCCGGCTATCCAATGCGCGCACACGCTGGGGCACCTGCCACCCGCACGGGCGCGTGCACCTGAACTGGCGGCTGATACACATGCCGCCGCCGTTGATTGATTACGTGGTCGTGCACGAGCTCGCCCATCTGCATGAGCCTAACCACTCGCCGCGCTTCTGGCGCCACGTCGAGGCCATCCTTCCCGACCACTTGCAGCAGCGCCGTCTGCTGCGTACCGACGCCTATCGGTACCTGCTGCCGTAAGCGGTAACCGCGCATCGCTATGCTAATATTCACGCGTATCGGGCCTCTAAAGTTATTCATGCGAAAACTTTTCATTGCGTTGTCGATTGCCTGCCTTTTACCGGCATGCGGACTGAAAGGTCCGTTGTATATGCCTGGCCAGAAACCGGGCACCAACCCGCCTGCCGCAGCGACGCCGGAAGCCCAGGCCGACGAAAAGAAATCGTCGGGCACCGCATCACCGTGACTTTTTTCACACAACGCGATCAGCAACTCTGTGTTGAAGGAGTGCCGCTGGAGCGCATTGCCGACGCCTGCGCCACGCCCTGCTATATCTACTCACGCGCTGCGCTGGAATCAGCGTATCGGGCCTACGACGATGCTTTGGCGCAACGCGACCATCTGGTTTGCTACGCGGTCAAGGCCAATTCGAACCTCGCCGTGCTGAATGTGTTTGCCCGGCTGGGCAGTGGCTTCGACATCGTGTCGGGCGGCGAACTCGCGCGTGTTCTCAAAGCCGGCGGCGATCCGCAGAAGATCGTGTTCTCGGGTGTGGGCAAGACTGCGGCGGAAATGCAGGCGGCACTGGCCGCCGGCATACTCTGCTTCAATGTCGAATCCGAAAGCGAACTTGCGCGCCTCAACAAAGTCGCTGCTGACGCGGGAAAAATCGCGCCGGTCAGCCTGCGCGTCAATCCCGATGTCGATGCTCAGACGCATCCCTATATCGCGACCGGTCTGAAAGAAAGCAAATTCGGTGTGCCGTTCGAGGATGCATTGCGGCTGTATGGCGCGGCCGCCGGCATGCCCAACCTGCGTGTTTGCGGCATCGATTGCCATATCGGCTCGCAATTGACCGAAATTCCGCCATTTGTCGCTGCACTGCAAAAACTTCTGGGTCTGGTCGACCAGTTGGCGTCTGCCGGCATCAAAATCAGCCATATCGATATCGGCGGTGGCCTTGGTATCCGCTATCGCGATGAAACGCCGCCGCCGGTGGCCGACTATATCAATGCGCTCGGCGCCTGCCTCGGCAACCGCGCGCAGAAAATTCTCTGCGAACCCGGCCGCTCACTGGTCGGCAATACCGGCATCCTGCTCACCCGTGTGGAATACCTCAAGCACGGCGAGCACCGCAATTTCGCGGTCGTTGATGCAGCAATGAACGACCTGATGCGGCCCGCACTATACGATGCCTGGCACGATATTCAACCGGTACATGCGCGGCGCGGCACATCGCGCCGCTATGAGATAGTCGGCCCGGTTTGCGAGAGCGGCGATTTTCTTGGTCGTGACCGCGAACTCAATCTGGCGGAGGGCGATCTGCTCGCCATCATGTCAGCCGGCGCGTACGGCATGTCGATGAGTTCGAACTACAACACGCGACCGCGCGCCGCTGAAGTGATGGTTGCAGGAAATGAATTTCATATCGTCCGGTCACGCGAAACGTTCGATCAGTTGATCGCAACCGAAAAAAACATGCCTTAACGTTGCGAAACTGTCGAAATTTCATCGCTTGAATGCAATTTTGCAGATTTTTTTCCGGAAAAATTGCTTCGCGCGCAAAAAAATTCGGTGATGCGCGATCAGAAAAGAAAAAATACCAGCGGTATACACGCAACAACATTTGCAGCAACTTGCAAATTACTTTACAAAAGTGTTGCATTTATTTTTGAACGTAGCTTAGAATTAGCGCACCAAGCGTTGTAATCCTGGTTTGGAAACAAAACAGGAGTCACAGAAAATCGTGATCAGCGTTTTGGGAGTGCAGAAGCAAATGCAGTTTGCACGAAAAAGCCAACTACATAACTCGTAAGGAGATCAACATGGCAGCGAAGAAAAAAGCCAAGAAAAAAACGGCAAAGAAGAAGAAGTAACGGAAGTTGCTTGAGCGGGAGCTGGGCTCCCCAGCTCCCGTTATTGCTCTCATCGTAGTACTTGGCTGCATCCAGCGCGGCCTTAGCAACACCTCCCCTGTAGTACTTCCCCGGGTTAGCCTTCATCTCCCCCGCAGTTCCCGCAGCAAACCCCAGAATGTTTTGTAAGTCATTGAATTGTAATTTTTTCCTGTTTTATCGGAAAGTGATGACGCACGTCCGTATCGTGTTGCGACTTGAGGTGTTATTGCACAATGCATGATGGATTTTGAGTGCTCGATCGATCAATTCGCGCTGATTTTTTGCGCGCTGATTTTTTATAAATCCAGCGCGCAATCGCAATCCGCACAACAGCAGATCAGCTGTGTCGCACTGACATAAAAAAACATCTGAATTTTCTTTTGCACGCGCAATTTTTTTTCGCGCTTATGTCTTCAGCAGTGAAAAAAATTTCGCGAAAAATTTTTACGCGACGAAGCAGGAACGAGGTCGCGTCGAAAATTTTGTGATCCCTACCCGGTCGGGCAGAATGCCGGCCAGGCAGCAAATCGGCGCCGGCAGCACCGATTTCACGGTTTTTGCCCGAATCGGGCGAACTTCGGCCCGGCAATACCGCTAGGTCCGGGCAGCCCGCTCCGCCCAAAGCCGGTCGTAGGCCTGTTCGAGGTTGCGCACAAAGCGCGGCGAGTCAAACAACGCGCATGAATCACGGTTGGCCGCCAGCCGGGCGCGCAGTTCCGCCAGTTTGGCGGGCGAATTCGCCAATTCAATCGCCAAACCTTCGCATTCAGCAAGCGACCCGGTAACCAGCTGCGGCAAACCAGCGGCGCGCAATATGCTAGCGGCAACACGCGACGCGAATGTTTCCCCGGCAAAGGTCAGCAACGGGCATCCCGACCACAACGCATCGCTGGCAGTGGTATGGGAGGTATACGGGAAGGTATCCAATGCAAAGTCAGCAATGCGATAACGGGCAAGATGTTCGGCCAGCGGACGGCGCAGCGCAAAGACCAACCGTTCCGCGGCGATGCCTTGCGCCGCCGCGGCATTGCGAAGATTTTGCACCGCCCAGACATTGGTCTCGAGCAACCACAGCACGCTGCCGGGAATTGCTTTGATAATGCGCATCCACGATGCGAAAACATCCGGCAGGATTTTGTATGATTGATTGAAGCAGCAGAAAACCTGGCCCGCCGCGGGCAAACCGTACTCCGCGCGGGTCGGTGAATGCCGGCTGATTTCACGCCGGCGATCGTTAATCTGATAACAATCCGGCAAACGCACCACCTGCTCGCTGTAAGCGGATTCGCCGCCATCCGGAATGACAAAAGGATCGGCAATAATCGCGTCTATCTGCGCCATGCCCATGGTGCCGGGATAGCCAAGCCAGTTAACCTGCACCGGCGCCGGCCGCAGCGCCATGATTTGCGGCCGCGCGCCCTGCGTATACCCTTTCAGATCCACCAGGATATCGATACGATTTTCGTAAATCGCGCGGGCGGCGGCTTCATGCGACAGTTTTGCGATGTCGACAAATCCGTCGGCCGCATTGCGCATGCGGGCGCGAATTGCACTGCCGTCATCGGGCCCGTACGAATAGGCAAATATTTCGAAACGATCGCGCGCGTGCAATTCGAACAATTCGGCAATCAGGTAGGCGGTCGCATGTTCGTGCAGGTCCCACGACAAATAGCCGATACGCAACTTTTGCGGCCGCGTTTCGCGCTGCGAAAAATCAAAG
>JANYDY010000064.1 GCA_025363435.1 Betaproteobacteria bacterium | reverse complement strand
TGAAGGCTTTCACCGAGTCGCGCGGCTGCAAATTGCTGGGCAGCGAGGCGGTCGTAAAGCGCCTGCAGGAATTCGCCGGGCAGGGCAGCGTGACCTGGGACGGGCAGTGCAAAAACGGTTTGATCGAAGGCAAGGGCGTGTTGCGCGAGGAGGGTGCGCTCGCGGTCGATGGCAAAACCAAAAACTACGCCTATTTTTTTACCGGCACGGCGCAGCGGGGTTTGCGGCAGGGGATCTGGAAACGCGAGAGTTTCGAGCGTTTTGCCGGCAGCCCGAAGTTTTATACCAGCGCCAGCACGCTTAAATTTGTCGATGGCGTTGCCAAAACCAAACCGCGCGCGCTCGCTATTCATACGCTCGGTCAACTGACGCCGTCGTTCAAACAATACGTTGTTGCCGCACAGGCCGATGCTGCACCGGCGAACGCCGCGCTGTTGTTCGTGGCGGCGGAAAAGCCGGCAAAAGCGGCGCCGCCAAAACCGGTCGCCGATCCGGCGGCGCCAACGACGCAGTCGGTGTATTCGTTTTTTCCGCTCGTCACCGCCAGTTCGCAATTCGAGCAACTCGGCCCCGGGGGTTTGCTTACGTTCGTGCGGCCCGGATGGCAATCGGCCACGCCGCCGGATTATCCCGAATGGCTGTTGGTCGATTTCCGTTCGAATCGCGAAATCACCACGATAGGCCTGCTGGCGCAGGACGATCATCTGGATCGGGCGCCGAAAATCATACGCATTGAGTCCAGCGCGGACGGCAAGACGTGGTCGGCGCAGAATGCGACGGATATTCCCTGCGCGCCGAACTCGGACGGTGGCTGGTTGAACCTCGGGCTGCTCGATCCCGCGCGCGGCCGTTATTTGAAAATTGTTGTACTGACCAATTGCGGCGATGCGGGCCACGTTGCCTTGCGCGGCTTGCGGTTTAAATAAACGCGGCCCGTTCGGCAAATTCGCAGCGTCATGGAGGCAGGCTAAAATACCCGTTTTCGGAAGCCGCCTTGTCCTCGATCGACATCACGCGCGACGGCGTCATTGCCACCGTCGCCATCAACAACCCTGCCAAGCTCAACGCGCTGACTGTCGCGATGTGGCAGGAGCTTGCGCGCGTGTTTTGTGCATTGTCGGCTGAAGATGATCTGCGTTGCATCGTTTTGCGCGGTGCCGGCGATGCAGCATTCGCGGCGGGCGCTGATATCGCCGAGTTTGCCGAAGTGCGCAACGATTTTGCGCAGGGCAAGGTCTATCACCTCGAAACCGTTGCCAATGCGTTGAACGCGGTGGCCGAATGCCGGCATCCGACGGTGGCGATGATCAAGGGGCCATGCGCGGGCGGCGGCCTGGAACTGGCGTGTTGCTGCGATCTGCGCATCGCCGGCACATCAGCGCGTCTCGGCGTGCCGATTAACCGTCTGGGTTTTGCGATTGCCTATGGCGAGCTCGCCGGATTGATAGCAGTGGCCGGACGCGCAGTCGCAGCGGAAATTCTGCTTGAAGGCCGTATGTGGCCCGCGGATGAAGCGTTCGCAAAAGGATTGCTGACGCGCGTGGTTGCCGACGACAAAGCGGTTGATGAAGCGTACGCGGCCGCGCGCCGCATTGCCGACGGCGCGCCGCTGGTAGCGCGCTGGCATAAACAATTTATCCGCCGGCTGGCGCTGCAGACCACGCCGTTGACGGAAGCCGAGCTCAACGCCAACTTCGACTATTTCAAAACCGACGACTATCGCATCGGTTACGATGCGTTTATCAACAAGACCAAGCCCGAATTCAAAGGACGTTAAATGGCCGGACCGTTATCGCATATCAAAGTTATCGACATGTCGCGCGTGCTTGCGGCACCCTGGGCGGCACAGAACCTTGCCGATCTCGGCGCCGATGTGATCAAGATCGAGCGCCCGGTCAAAGGCGACGATTCGCGTGCCTACGCGCCGCCGTTTCTGAAAGATGAAAACGGTAAAGAGACCAAAGAATCGGCTTACTTCTGCGCGGCCAATCGCGGCAAGCGTTCGATTACCGTCAACCTGACCAAAACCGAAGGCCAGCAGCTGGTGCGTGATATCGCCGCGCAGTGCGACGTGCTGCTCGAAAACTACAAGGTCGGCGATCTCGCGCGTTACGGCCTGGGCTATGAAGACCTCGCCAAAATCAATCCGGGTTTGATTTACTGCTCGGTGACCGGTTTCGGCCAGACCGGCCCTTACAAAGATCGCCCCGGCTACGATTTCATGGCGCAGGGCATGGGCGGCATGATGAGTATCACCGGCGAACCCGACAGCGTGCCGGGCGGCGGGCCGCAGCGCTGCGGCGTGCCGATCATCGACCTTACTACCGGCATGTACGCGACGATCGCGATCTGCGCCGCCATCGCCAATCGTGCTGTTACCGGTAAGGGCCAGTGGATAGACGTGGCGCTGCTCGATACGACGGTTGCCTACCTCGCCAATCAGGGCCAGAACTATCTGGCGACCGGGGTTGCGCCCGAGCGCATCGGCAACGCGCATCCGAACATCGTGCCGTATCAGACCTTCAACACGGCGGACGGCGCGATCATTCTCGCCTGCGGCAATGACAACCTGTTCAAGAAATTCTGCGAGGTCGCCGGCTGTTTGGAATTCACGACCGATCCGAAATTCTCGACCAACGCCGCGCGCGTCAACAATCGCGTAGAAATCACTGCGCTGTTAAACGCCGTGTTTGCCAAACGCCCGACCAAAGAATGGGTCAAGCTGCTCGACGACGCCGGTGTCGCCAACGGCCCGATCAACAATCTGCAGCAGGTGTTCGACGAGCCGCAGGTGATTGCGCGCGGCATGAAAATCGAAATGCCGCACGCAGTGGCCGGCAAGGTCACGCTGGTCGCAAGCCCGATGCGGTTTTCAGGCACGCCGCTCAAGCACGAAGTGCCGCCGCCGGCGCTGGGTCAGCACACCGACGAAATTCTGCGCAAGACGCTGAAGAAAAGCGACGCCGAGATTGCGCAACTGAAAGCCGACGGCGTGGTGTAACGCGTCAGCCGCGTCAGAACTTGACGCCCCAGAACAGGTAAGCCGACAGTGCGATACCGAGGACTGCTACCGCAGCGGTGGTGAAGACGCTCAGGTTGACGCGGTAGCCCTCGGGAATTTCGGCCGGGCTCAACTGACGCAACACGCGCCGGTACTCGAAAATCGCCGTCAGACCGACGCCCGCGCCGAGCAGAATGAAGGCAATGCCGACCCACAACGAGAGGCCGCGTGGCAGATTTTCGTTTTGCGACACCGCGAACATCTGCATGAAAAGACCGAAGCGTTCGATCACAAAACCGAACGCCATCAGCGCAAGGCTGGTGCGGTTCCACGCCAGCAGGGTGCGTTCGGCGGCGAACAGCACGCGCGGATCGTTCAGATAAGACATATCGGGCATCTATCGGTTGCGAAGGTGTCAGCATACAGCAGGCGCGGCATGCGGCGCCGTCTGCCGCGGAGTGAACGCGGTAGAATTGACCGGCAGGTTTCACTTTACGTACGCAGATGTCGAGGAGCGCAGGGAATGAGATTGGGCGTGTTGTTGCCCCACCGGGGCGTGGTGATTCAATCTGCAAGACGGCCGCCGGTCGAACAATGCTGGACCATCGCACGCATGGCCGACGAGGCCGGCATGGATGTCTGGGTCGGCGACAGCATCGTCGCTAAACCGCGGCTCGAACCGCTGACCACGCTGGCCTACCTTGCGGCGATCACCAAAAAAGCGCGTCTCGGCACGGCGATCCTGCTGCCGGCCTTGCGCCAGCCGACCGTGCTCGCGCATGCGCTGGCCAACATCGACCAGATTTCGCAGGGCCGCCTGGTGCTCGGCCTCGGCGTCGGCTGGAAGCTGCCGGCGATCGAGCGCGAATGGGAGGCCTGCGGCCGCGTGCACAAGCGCCGCGTCAAAGACCTCGAAGAACATGTGATCGTCTGGCGCAAACTGTGGAGCGGCCAACCGGTTAGCTACGAGGGCAGCGATTTCAAATTGACCGACCACACCATAGGCCCGCTGCCGTGGCACGAAGCCGGCCCGCCGGTGCTGATGACTGCCGGCAATCGCGGCGAATTCATTCCGGCGCAGATCGACCGCTTCGCGCGGCTCGGCGACGGCATCATCACGACTTATCTGACCGACGACGATTGCCGCAAGCTGCGCGAGCTGTGCAATGAGGCGCTGGCGAAACAGAATCGCGCACTGCCGGACTTTCCGATGTGCGTGTATACGACGGTGCGCATTGAGAACGACGTCGCCAAAGCTGAAGCCGATACGGCGAAATTTCTCGCCGAGTACTACGGCGGCGGCGTGAACTACCGCGGCTTGATGGGGCTCGGACCCGCCTCCAAGGTGGTCGAGACGTTGAAGCTCTACGAAGCGGCGGGTGTCAGCGACTTGTGCATACGCATCGCGGGCACCGACCAGATTGCGCAGATGGAAACATTCGTTCGCGAAGTGGCGCCGGCATTTGCCGGAAAATAAACCGGCAAATAAGCCACAGCGATTTCAATCGCGGCATCGACGGAGGAGCGGCATGAAAAAATTTACAACGGTACTTGCGGCAGCAGTCACGGCAGCAATGTGCGCCAGCGCCGGCGCACAAACTTATCCGGCCAAACCGGTGCGCCTGATCGTTGCCTTCGCCACCGGCGGCGCCACCGATACGTTCTCGCGCGTGACCGCGGCGGAACTGACAAAAAGTCTCGGCCAGCAGGTGATCGTCGAGAACCGGCCCGGCGCCGGCACGACGATCGCCGCTGAAGTGGTCGCCAAGGCAGCGCCCGATGGTTATACGCTGTTGTTTACCGATATGTCGACGCATGCGATCACGCCTTCACTGTATTCGAAGCTTGGTTACAACCCGTCGCGTGATCTGACCGCAGTTGCGCCGGTGTCGTCGTCGCCGCTGATCATGGTCGCGCATCCGTCGCTGGGCGTGAGGTCGGCGAAAGAGCTGATCGCACTGGCGAAGAAAAACCCCGGCATCACCTGCGGCAATTCAGGTGTCGGCACTGTCACGCATATGGCGGCAGAGAAATTCCGCATGCGCGCCGGCATCAATCTCGAGATGGTCAATTACAAGGGCGGTGCCACGTCCACCGTGTCGCTGCTGACCGGCGAATTGTCACTCATCGTCAACACGATCCCGGCGGCGATCGAATACGTGCGTGCGAAACGGCTGGTAGCGATCGGTATCACTGCCGACAAGCGGGCCGCAGCGCTGCCGGATATCCCAGCGCTCGGCGAAACGGTCAAGGGCGTTGATGCGGCGGTGATTGCGGCGGTGTTCGCGCCGGCGGCAACGCCGCGCAACATCGTCGAGCGTCTCAACGCGGAATTCGCCAAAGCGGTCGATAGCGCAAAGTCGCGCGAGATATTCGCGGCGAACGCCGCCGAAGCGATGAAGCTATCCCCCGAAGCGATGCAGCAAATGCTCGAGCAGGATATGAAAACGTGGGCCGACGTGGTCAAGGCAACCGGTGTCAAACCGCAGTGATTTTTTGAGCGACGCAACGACTTGGCTGGCCGCGAGCGCAGCGGAACTCATGCCGCAGGCGGCGGCATTGCGCGATGCCGGCCACGGCTCTGTCGTCTCGTATTCACGCAAGGTATTCATTCCGCTGACGCGTTTGTGCCGCGACTCCTGCCACTATTGCACGTTCGCAATCGCGCCGCAGTCCGGGTGCAATGCTTATCTGACTGCTGATGAAGTGCTCGCTATCGCGCGCGCCGGCCGCGATGCCGGTTGTCACGAAGCCTTGTTCACGCTTGGCGACAAACCGGAACTGCGCTACAAAGCCGCGCGCGATGAACTCGCCTTACTTGGATACGCGACGACTATCGATTACCTCGTGGCGATGTGCGAGCTGGTGCGTCGCGAAACCGGTTTGTTGCCGCATGCCAACCCCGGCGTGATGACGCACGACGACATTGCGCGTCTGCGCGAAGTTTCCGCGTCGCAGGGTTTGATGCTCGAAAGTACGGCTGAACGCCTGTGCGAACGCGGCGGGCCGCATTTCGGTTCGCCTGACAAACATCCGGCGCTGCGGCTCGAAACCTTGCGGCTCGCTGGCGAATTGAAAGTGCCGTTTACGACCGGCCTGTTGATCGGCCTCGGCGAAACGCGCCGCGAGCGCATCGAGGCATTGCTGGCGATACGCGACCTGCATCTGCGTTACGGGCACATACAGGAAGTCATTATCCAGAATTTCCGCGCCAAGCCGGATACGCGCATGGCGGATGCGGCCGATGCGTCGCGCGAAGAGCTGCTGTGGACCATCGCCGTTGCGCGCCTGCTGCTCGGCAGCGCGATGAATATCCAGGCGCCGCCGAATTTGAGCGGCGACGATTGCGGCGAATTGATCGCTGCCGGTATTAACGACTGGGGCGGTGTTTCACCGGTGACGCCCGATTACGTCAACCCGGAAGCGCCGTGGCCGGCCATTGCCCGTCTGCGTGCGATTACGGAAGCGCAGGGCAAGTTGCTGGTGGCACGTTTGCCGAGCTACCCCGAGTACTGTCGTGAGGTGCAACGCTGGCATGCGCCGGCGATAGTGACCGCTATTCTGCGCGCTATGGATGGCGCAGGGTTTGCGCGCGACGATGCGTGGTCGCCGGGCTTGACGGTTGAACCGCTACGCTTGCCGCACGGCGGCAGCGTTTCCGCAGAGTCGCGCGATATCGTTGCGCATGCGCGCAGCGGCGCAGCGCTGAACGAAGCGCAGATCGTACGTTTGTTTGCCAGCCGCGGTGACGAGTTTCATTACGTTTGTGCCGAAGCCGATGCGCAGCGCCACGCAGTGAGCGGCGACACGGTTCGCTACGTTGTCAACCGCAATATCAACTACACGAACATCTGCAGCTATCGTTGCACGTTCTGCGCCTTTTCCAAAGGCAGGCACGCTGCTGCATTGCGCGGCACGCCCTATGATCTGCCGCTCGCCGAAATCGAACGACGCGTTGCCGAGGCCTGGGCGCGCGGCGCGACCGAAGTGTGCATGCAGGGCGGCATCCATCCGGATTACACCGGTGAAACTTATCTCGACATCGTGCGCGCGGCGAAACGCGCCGCGCCGCAAATTCATGTGCATGCCTTTACGCCGCTCGAAGTGACGCACGGCGCGGCGACGCTGGGGTTGCCGGTGCGCGATTTTCTGCGTGAGTTGATCGATGCGGGGCTGGGCACCTTGCCGGGCACGGCTGCGGAAATTCTCGATGACGAAGTGCGCGCAGTGATTTGCCCGGACAAGGTCACGACCTCTGAGTGGTTGCATGTAATGCAGACGGCGCACGAACTCGGCTTGCGCTCGACCGCAACCATTATGTTCGGCCACGTTGAAACATCGCGGCATTGGGCGCGCCATCTGTTGCGTGTTCGTGCGCTGCAGGAACGCACGCGAGGATTTACTGAATTTGTGCCGCTGCCCTTCGTGCATATGGAAGCACCTGTGTATTTGCGCGGTCGTGCGCGCAAGGGGCCGACCTTTCGCGAAGCGGTTTTGATGCACGCCGTGGCGCGGCTGGCGCTCAATCCGGTGCTGACCAACATACAGCTGTCGTGGGTCAAGATGGGCAGCGCCGGCGTTGCGGCAGGTCTGGCGGCCGGCGCCAACGATCTCGGCGGCACGCTGATGAACGAGAGCATTTCGCGCGCCGCCGGCACGCAACACGGTCAGGAAATGCCGCCGGCGGACATGGACGCTTTGATACGCGCGAGCAATCGTGTGCCACAGCAGCGCACGACGTTGTACGCCGGGGCAGATCCGGAACGCGTGCAGCTTTCCTATAGGGCGGCGCCACTTTCGCCGTTGCCCGCAACTGCGGTGCCTTTGCGCCGTTATATGACAGAGGCGGCATGAGCGAAAAATTATCCATCGGCGTGATCGGCGGCAGCGGTCAGGAGGGCGGCGGTCTGGCGCTGCGCTGGGCGGCCAAAGGCCACGATGTGGTGATCGGCTCGCGTTCGCGCGACAAAGCGGAAGTCGCGGCGCACAGCATAAACGCGGCGCTGGCCGGCCGCGGCAGCCTGCGCGGCGCGACGAATCACGAGGCTGCGCAACAGAATATTGTGGTGCTCGCTGTGCCGTACGCGGCACAGGTGGCGACGGCGGAAGAAGTGCACGAACTGCTTGCCGGGAAAATTCTGATCGACGTGACGGTGCCGCTGCTGCCGCCGAAAGTGAGTCGCGTGCAACTGCCGGCCGAAGGTTCGGCGGTAGTCGCGCTGCAACGCAAACTCGGCGAGTCGGTTAAGGTGGTGTCGGCATTTCAAAACGTTTCGGCGGCGCATCTGCGCGACCTCGATTACGTAGTCGATTGTGATGTGCTGGTGTGCGGTGACGACGCGGCGGCGCGCGAAACAGTGATTAGCCTCGCGCACGATGCCGGCATGCGCGGCTGGCACGCTGGCGTGCTCGCGAATTCGGCTGCGGCGGAAGCCTTGACCTCGGTGTTGATTGCAATCAATCAGCGCTACAAAGTGCCGGGTGCGGGCATCCGCATCACCGGCGTGCCGCGCGACTGATTTTCAGGCGATGCGCGAACTCAGGCTGGTGGCGCTGGAAGGCTTGCCGGAAATCGCGGCAGGTGATGATCTTGCCGCATTGCTGCTGGCCGCGCTTGCACGCAGCGGCATGGCGCTGGCCGGCAACGACATCCTCGTCATTGCGCAGAAAATAGTTTCCAAGACCGAAGCGCGTACCTTGCAACTTGCTGATATCGCGCCCTCGGCACGCGCGCACGAACTCGCCGCGATCACGCATAAGGACGCACGTCTGGTCGAGTGCATGCTGCGTGAATCGCGCGAAGTATTGCGCGCCAAACCCAGCGTTTTGATCGTCGAACACCGGTTGGGCTGCGTGATGGCGAGCGCCGGTATTGACCAGTCGAACCTGCCGGGCGCAGAAACGGTGTTGCTGCTGCCGGAAGATCCGGACGCATCGGCGCGGCATATACAAGAGCAGTTGCTGAAAGCAACCGGTGCGCGCATCGGCATTGTCATCAACGACAGCTTCGGCCGCGCTTGGCGCAATGGCGTCAGCGGTGTGGCGATCGGCGTTGCCGGCGTGCCGGCGCTGATCGATATGCGCGGTCACGCCGACCGCGAAGGGCGCGCGCTGCAGGTCACGCAGATTGCGGCGGCGGATGAATTGGCGGCGGCGGCTTCGCTGCTGATGGGGCAGGCCGACGAAGGCTGCCCGGCAGTACTGGTGCGCGGCTTTCCATATGCATTGCGCGAAAGTTCGGCGCGCGAACTATTGCGTCCGCGCACCGAGGATTTGTTCCGGTGATCGTCGCGCTCGCAGGCGGTGTCGGCGGCGCGCGTCTCGCGGTGGGGCTGGCTGCGGTGCTGCCGCCATCGCGGCTGACGGTGGTGGTCAACACCGGTGACGATTTCGAACACCTCGGATTGCATGTGTCGCCCGACCTCGACACCGTCATGTACACACTCGCCGGCGTCAATAACACGGCGACCGGCTGGGGCCGCGCGGGCGAGACCTGGAATTTTATGTCTGCGTTGAGCGGGTTCGGCGGCGAACGCTGGTTCAATCTCGGTGACCGCGATCTCGCGGTGCATGTGCTGCGCACGCAGGCTTTGCGTGCAGGGCAGACCTTGTCGGCGGTTACGCGTGGGTTGGCGATACGGCTGGGCGTGCGTCACGCGCTGCTGCCGATGAGCGACGCCCCGGTGCACACGCTTGTGCTGACGGCGCGCGGCGAACTCGCCTTTCAGGATTATTTCGTGCGCGAGCGTTGCCGTCCGCGCGTGCAGGGATTTCGTTTTGCCGACAGTCGCAGTGCGAAACCTTCGATCGCGCTGCAAAAGCTGATACGCAGCGGCAAAGTGCGCGGCGTTGTGATCTGCCCGTCGAATCCCTTCGTCAGTGTTGCGCCGATACTCGCGGTGCCGGCGATACGCGCGTGGCTCAAGCAACGCGATTTTCCGGTGGTGGCGGTGTCGCCGATTGTCGGCGGTGCAGCCATCAAAGGACCGGCGGCAAAAATGATGCGCGAGCTCAAACTCGATGCGAGTGCTGCGGGGATTGCGCGCCACTACGGCAAGTTGGTCGACGGCTGGGTGATCGATCACGCCGATGCAAAACTGCAAACGGCGATTGAACAGCAGGGGCGCGCCGTGCTCGTTACCGATACGATCATGCGTAATCGCCGGAAGAGCGCACAGCTTGCACGCGATGCAGTTGCTTTCGCACAGAAGCTTGGCGGAGAACGCACACGATGACACCGTCCTGCAGTGTCCTGCTGCCGGTACACGGCATCGCCGCCGGCAAGTCGCGGCTTGCCTCGATACTTGATGCGCAGGCGCGCGCAGACCTTAACCGTTATTTGCTCACACACACGCTCGATGTGATCGAACAATGGTGCGGCGATCTCGCCGGGTGCCTGGTGGTGAGCCCCTGCGATGCAGCGCTGGCGCTGGCGCGCGACGCCGGTGCGCAGGTTTTGCGCGAACCGGCGGGCGGCGACCTCAATGCGGCATTGGCCTTCGGTGCGACGTATCTTGTCTCACGCGGCGCAACCAGATTGCTGGTTGTCGCCTGCGATCTGCCGGATTTGTCAGTCGCCGCGCTGACGGCGTTGAATGCGCTGGGGGTTGAAACAGGAAATGCGGTGCTGGCGCCGGATCGCGCGGGCAGCGGTACCAACGCGCTGCTGATC
Source organism: Betaproteobacteria bacterium (assembly GCA_025363435.1). Classification (GTDB taxonomy): domain Bacteria; phylum Pseudomonadota; class Gammaproteobacteria; order Burkholderiales; family SG8-41; genus PALSA-1004. The sequence continues at coordinate 20,315 of JANYDY010000064.1, read as the reverse complement.
GATGCCCGTGCCTGCGACATATTCAGCTTCGGCGCCGGCAGTTGCAAGCGACACCTCGATGCACTCGCCCGCAACGGTTATCGCAATGTGCTATGCGAACGCGCCGAACTCGCGTTCGATCTCGACACGCCGCAGGATCATGCCGAATGGCGGGCGCGACGCGATGCTAGAATCCGGCGCGGAGTGAGGCAGTCCGGTTGCCAACGAATTGCGGAGGCAGAAAAATGAGATTCGCGCCGCTTATAGTTTTCGCAGGAGCTTGTCTGTTGACGGCGCTGGCATCGGCACAGACGTATCCAACCAAACCGATCCGCCTGATTGCGCCATCGTCAGCGGGCGGGCCGGTCGATGTGATTGCGCGCATCCTCTCGCCGGCGTGGTCCGAAGCGCTTGGTCAGCAAATCGTTATCGACAACCGCGCCGGTGCAGCCGGCCAGATCGGCGCCGAGATGGTGGCGAAGGCGCTGCCCGACGGTTACACCCTGCTGCTCGGCTTTTCCGGGCCGCTGGTGATCGTGCCGCAAATCAATGTGTCGACGCCGTATGACACGCTCAAAGATTTCGCGCCGATCTCGCTTGCCGCCTCGGCGCCCTATGTGTTGCTGGTGCATCCGAACGTGGCGGCAAAATCCGTCAAGGAACTGGTTGCGCTGGCAAAGGCGCAGCCGGGCAAACTCAATTTTTCGTCGGGCGGCACCGGTGTCGGCATTCATATGGCCGGCGAACTGTTTAATCTGACGGCGGGCGTGAAGATTACACATGTGCCGTACAAAGGCGCGGGGCCGGGCATGACCGCGCTGCTCGCCGGCGAAGTGGACATGATGTTCAACGGTTTGTCGGCGGCATTGCCGCAGGTTAAAGCCGGCCGGTTGCGCGCGTTGGCGCTTGGCGGCGACAAACGTTCGGCGCTGATGCCGGATCTACCGACCATCGCCGAGAGCGGTTATCAGTTCAATACCTCCGGCTGGTACGGACCGCTGGCGCCGAAAGATACGCCGCGCGCGATTGTTGCGAAGCTGCGCGAGACGCTGGTGCAGACGCTGAAAATGCCGCAGGTGCGCGACCGCCTGAACGACATCGCGGTTGAAGTGAACGGCTCGACACCGGAGGAATTTACCGCGCTGTTGCGGCAGGAGCTGGCGACCTGGGGCAAGGTGGTCGAAGCGGCCGGACTCAAAGGCAAACAAATCAACTAACGGGGATATGCATGAGCATGAAGCTGAAAATTGATGCCAAACGCACGGCGCTGCTGCTGCTCGACGTGCAAAAAGATCTGGTCGATATCACGCCGGGCTTGAAGGAAAACCGCGTGGTCGAGAACATGGCGCGTGTGCTCGCGACGGCGCGCCGGCGCAAAGCCCACGTGATCCACATTACGGCATCGGTGCGGGCGGATTTTCTCGATCTGCCGAAGGACAACCCGCTGTGGGACGGGTTGCGCAAAAAGCGCCAGCTCATTATCGGCACCAAGGGTGCTGCGATCGACCCGCGCGTCAAGCCGAAGAAAAGCGAACTGGTGCTGAACAAGACCTGCGTTGATCCTTTCCTGACGACCAATCTCGATCAGGCGCTGCAGAACGCCGACGCCAACACCATTATTCTGGTCGGCCTGTGGACTAACTACGTGGTCGAAGCGACGGCGCGCCACGCCAGCGACATGGGCTACCGCGTGATACTGGTGCGCGAAGCCTGCGCCAGCAACTCTATCGAGAACCACAACTTCACCATCAACAAGATCCTGCCGACCTTGTGTTACGTGGTCGACATCAAGGACGTGCTCGCCGGTCTCAAGTAGCGGTTACAGCTTCAGATAGCGCGCGGCGTTGCTCCAGAGGATTTTTTCGCGCTGCGCGGCATCCAGCGACTTCATGCCGGTGACGAACTTGACCGGATCTTCATAGGCGATATCGAAGCAGAAGTCGCTGCCCATCAGGATGCGGTCGATGCCGACGAGCTTGATCAGGTCATCCATGATGTCTTCGTTATAGCTGATGGTGTCGTAGGTGAAGCGCTTCAGGTATTCGCTCGGCGGGCGCGGAATGGTTTTGCATTCGTTGCGCACGTGAAAGCCGCGGTCCAGGCGCCCGCGCAGGATCGGCAGCACGCCGCCGGCATGCGGCAGGCTGACTTCCAGTTTTGGGAATGCGTCGAGCACACCACCGAATATCAGATGTGAGGCCGCGATCGCCGTGTCGAACGGGTTGCCGCAGAGATTGATCAGGTAGAACTGCTTCAAGCGTTCGTTGTTGATCATCATCGGGTGCAGAAAGATCGGCAGCCCGAGTTCGGCGATGCGTTCGTAAACCGGGAACAAGCTCGGATCGGACAATTCCTTGTCGCGCACCGCAGTCGCCATGTAAACGCCTTTGACGCCAGGCAGTTTGGCGGCGCGTTCGAGTTCTTCGAGCGCCAATTGCGCATTCTGGAACGGCAGGCAGGCAAAACCGATCAGGCGATCCGGATGTTTGAGGTGGGCGGCGCTGACGGCGTCGTTGAAGGCGATGCACAACTGCGTGGCCAGATCGTCCTGCGCCCAGTAAACCATCGGTTGCGTTAACGACAGCGCGTGCATGCCGACCCCGCGGCGATCCATTTCGGCGATGCGCGCGTCAATATCGATGAACAAGGGCGTGATCGGGCCGGTGCGCAGATGCAAACCGACCTGGATAAACTGGATGCCCTTATCGTCGGTGGTGACGGTAGCGCCGACGCGTTTGCCGTGCTGGTCGATCAGCTTGATGTAAGACTCGGGGAAATAATGTGCGTGGGTATCTATGGTCCTGGCGATGGCCATGGCGGGATTCCTCTCTTCTGATGCTCGAATGATGTGATTGTTACAGCAGGCTCAGTATGAATTTCCAGTCCGCCGGGTCTACCGGCGTGATCGACAGCCGGTTGCCGCGCTGCAGAAGTTGCATGCCGGCGAGCTTTTTATGTTCGCGCAGTTCCGACAGCGGCAGCAGGCGGGTTTTTTTCACCAGTTTGACGTCGACGTTGAACCAGCGCGGTTTCTCCGGCGTGGCTTTGGCGTCGTAATAATCGCTTTTTGCGTCGAACTGGGTCAGATCCGGGTGCGCCAGCTTGCAAATTTCGACAATGCCGGCGATGCCCGGCACTTCGCAGCTCGAGTGATAAAAGAAGGCCAGATCACCGAGCTGCATCTGGTCGCGCATGAAATTGCGGGCCAGGTAGTTGCGCACGCCGAACCAAGTGGTTTTTTTGCCCGGCGCTTTGGCGAAGTCATCGATGCTGAATTCGCCGGGTTCGGATTTCATCAGCCAGTAATGCATGCTTCTATTCCTTGTGATCTTGCCGCTACGGCAAAAAAAATGCGGCTTGAGCCGCGGTTCAGACACTGAATCCCTCACCCCGGCCCTCTCCCCGAGGGAGAGGGTGAGATCAGCCGAATTCGCTGATGCGAATTCGGGGTCTAAGGTTGGGGCCCCCGCAGATGCCGTTGAACCCGCTTCTTGAACCGAAGGCTCAAGTGGTCGCGTTCCGGGCGCATCAGGCGCTTCCGCGTGGGACGCGCACAACAGCACCGCTAATGGTTCGCTACCGTTGGTTAATTATCGGTTCAAAGAATTAAAGGCTCTGACGAACACCGCAGGGGATTCAATGCAATGCCGGCACAATACACGCCGGCAAAACCAAAATGCCGCCGGAAAAACGCGCCGGCTAAAACAACTTTTCCTGATCGGCCATGGCCTGATCAAGCGTTGTTTCGATTGAATCCATTCTACGCTTAAACTCCGACACGTCAAAACTGCCGACCTTGGCCGACAGGAATTCGTGCGAGATGTTAAGCGCCGCCATGATGGCGATGCGGTCAATGCCGTTGATCTTGCCCTGGTCCTTGATCTCCTGCATTTTGCGATTCAGGAAATCGACGGCTTCCTGCAGGGATTTTTGTTCGTCGGGCGCGCAAGCGACACGAAAATCGCGTCCCATGATGCTGATTTGCATGCCGGCGGGTTCAACGCTCATGTCTGCTCATCCGGAATCTGCGTGAGCAGGGACTCCAAGCGCGTCGAAGCAACGCCGATTTTCTCGGTGAGCTGTTTTTTGTCATTCAGGGCCGTCGCCAATTGCTGGCGCAGATCGTGATTATCTGCGCGCAGGCGTTGGCACAATGCGACGACCTGATTGACTTTGTCTTCGAGCGAGCGAAGTTCCGCGTCCATAAACCACACTATAGTTTGAAAAATCCTGTTAAGTCAACACCTAACGAAATCTATTGAATGTGTTTTGATATCAGAACATTGGGGCCAAGTGAGTCACCACTCCGGGTTTCCCCGTGGGTTGCCCTGTCATACCTTTTATTTCACGGACGACCGTCGGCAATTCCAGGGCGCAAACAGGGATCGGTTAGAATTCGGTCGTTGTCGCGCCGCGATTGCGGTCGACAACAAGGTTCCAGGTGCCTGTACCGAACTCTTCGGCACGGGATAATCGGGAAACAAGTGCGGTTTGCAGGGTTCTGCAACCAATTCTTGTGCTGCCCCCGCAACGGTAAGCGAGCGTGGGCGCGCCACATAAGCCACTGGGCCTGAAAACCCGGGAAGGCGGCGCGTCATATCTCGTAAGCCCGTAGACCGGCCTCGAACCCCAGGTGAGGAAATGCCGCGGGGATGCGGCGTTCAGGTGCCGGTGGCAATCCGAATGTAATTCCCCGTAGCGTTTTCTCGAGCGATTAATCCGCATGCGGCGGGCGTGCGTCCATTCGAGAGAAAGTTATTGTCATGCATTTATTCCGTGGTTTTCGCAGTATTTATTTGTCGTTTTTTGTTCCAATCGGCCTGTTAATTGCTGCATCCGCCGGCGGTGCGCAGCCGCCGGCGCCGGTGACCGTCGCGGGTGAAGTGGTCGTTACCGCTACCCGTTTTGCCGACCGCTACGCCGATACACCCGTTAACGTAACCGTCATCAGCGCCGAAGATATTCGCAATAGCGCGGCCAAAACACTGCCCGATCTGCTAGCAGAGCAGGCTGGTATTGCGGTTCACGATTTTTTCGGCAACAACGCGGCAACCACCACGGTGGATCTGCGCGGTTTTGGCGTCAGCGGCGGTCAGAACACGCTGATTCTGGTCGACGGCCGCCGTATCGGTGACATCGATCTTTCCGGCGTGCAATGGTCGGCTATCCCGTTTGCCGCGATTGAGCGCATCGAAATCGTGCGCGGCAGCGGAGCGGTACTGTATGGCGACGGCGCCAGTGCCGGTGTGATCAATATCATCACACGCTCGCCGGTGGACGGCGGCAATGCGGCGTCGGCGGCGCTGCGTGCCGGCAGCTACGGCACGCGCGACAGTCAGTTTAACGGCAACGTCCGCAGCGGTCGCGCCGGCATCAACTTCACCGCCAGCAACTTCGAATCCGACGGTTATCGCGAAAACAACCGCAATCGGCAGTCCAATGCGCTGGCCGACATGCGCTGGTTGACCGACAGTGGTGAAATTGCGTTCAAAGCCGCCACCGACAACCAGGGGCTGCGACTGCCCGGCGCGCGCCAGGTGCAGCCGAGCACCGGCGTCAATCTGCTGGAGACGAACCGCCGCGGCGCCGCCACACCGCTCGATTATTCGCAGCGCAACGGAGATCAGTTCGCTCTCGACTGGCGCCATCAGGCCGGGGCGGCCGAATTTATCATCGGCGCCGGCTACCGCGACAAGAAGCAGGTTTCGTATTTTGACTTTGCCGGCAATCCGGACTACCGGGACATCAATCTGAACGTCTGGTCGTTCACGCCGCGCGTGCGCTTCTCGCAGCCGTTGTTCGGCCGCGGAAACGCGCTGGTCGCCGGCTATGACGAGTACCGCTGGGATTACCGCCTGCTCAAATCGATTTCGTCGAGCGCGATCAGCCAGCCGATCAATCGGGTTAGCGCATCGCAGAGTAACCGCGCGATTTACCTGCACGATACGCTGCGTATCGGCGAGCGCACGACGCTGATTGCCGGCGCGCGCCGGGAGCGATTCAATATCAATGCCAATGATGTTTTTGACGTTAATGCACCGGGTGGTGCGTTCGGATCGGGCGCCTCACCCGGGTCACAGTCGACCAGCGTTTCCGCCTACGAGTTCGGCGGCCGCTACCAGCTTGAACCGCAGGTCGCCCTGATCGGCAAGTACGCGCGCAGCTACCGTCTTGCCAATGTAGACGAAACCTACGAAACCTCGGCTGCGTTCACCGCGCAATTCCAGTTTCTGCGGCCGCAGATCAACCGCGCGACCGAATTGGGCGTCGAATTCAAGCAGGCACGCGGCAGTGCGCGCGCGACACTGTTCAATATCGATGTCACCGACGAAGTTCACCTCGATCCGTTTACCAGCGGCATCGGCAATACCAATCTGCCGCCGTCACGCCGCCGCGGTCTTGAACTCGACGGCCGCTGGTCGGCGACCGAGGCGTTGAAGCTGAGCGCCGCGTATTCGTACACCGACGCGCGTTTTCGCGAGGGCGTCCTGCCGGGCGGCGCATTTACGTCGACCAATGTAGTCATTGCGGGCAAGCACGTGCCACTGGTGCCGCAACACAAGCTGAACCTCGGCGCAGCATGGACGTTTATGCCGAAAACGCGGCTGAATGCGAGCGCAACCTATGTCAGCAGCCAGTACATGGACAATGACGAGGCCAACAACCTCGGCGTGACGATTCCGTCCTATGTGGTTGCCGATCTCAAGCTCATGCACGAGCGCGGCGCGTGGCGGCTGTCCGCGGCGCTGAACAATATGTTCGACCGCAAATACTATAACTACGGTGTGCGCAGCCAGTTCGTGCTCGATCGCTACAACGCCTACCCGCTGCCCGGCCGCAATGCCGGCGTTACGCTGGAATATTCGTATCGCTGAATGCGTCGTGCGGGATGACAACGGCGTTCTGGTGCACAGCCGGCACGCCGTTTTCATTTATGTAGCAACTTTGCTATTGTGGCGCCCATGCGACATATGACCAGTTCCGAACTTTATTTGCGCCTGCTGCGTTACGTCGCGCCGTACTGGCGTGTTTTTGCGCTGGCGTTGCTTGGCATGGTGATCGTCGCGCTGACCGAGCCCGCGTTGCCGGCATTGTTGCAGCCGCTGCTCGACGGCACTTTCGTCAATCGCGACGAAACGCTGGTGCGCTGGATGCCGTTCTACATCCTCGGTTTGATCGTGGTGCGCGGCGGCGCTGAATACATGGGTGCCTATTCGATCAACTGGGTCGGCAACCGGCTGGTGATGGATTTGCGCGGCGTCATGTTCGACAAGCTGTTGACGCTGCCGGCGTCACACTACGACGATCAGGCCAGCGGCAACCTCATTTCAAAACTTACTTACGATGTTACGCAGGTAACCGCTGCGGCGACCAGCGTACTGACGGTGATTTTTCGCGATGCCGTTGCGCTGATCGGTCTTCTGGCGTGGATGCTGTGGCTGAACTGGAAGCTGACGCTGCTGGCGCTGGTGATGACGCCGCTGATCGTCGGCGTGGTGCGCATGGTCAGCATACGCCTGCGCAACTCGAGCCGCGCCGTGCAGGCGGCGATGGGCGACGTGACCCAGGTCCTGCAGGAGGCGATCGAAGGCCACAAGGTGGTCAAGCTGTTCGGCGGCCAGCGCTACGAAGCCGGGCGTTTTGCCGAGCAGACCGAGGCTGTGCGCCTGTCGATGATGAAGCAGACCACGGCGGCGGCAGCCAGTGTGCCGCTGGTGCAGTTGCTGGCCGGCATCGCGCTGGCGGCGATCATTTATTTTGCGACAGGGCAGGCCGGCGGCAACAGCGCGACGGTCGGCGAGTTCGTCTCCTTTATCACCGCCATGCTGATGCTGACCGCACCGCTGAAGCGCATCACCGGCGTCAACGAGCCGCTGCAGCGCGGGCTTGCTGCGGCGGAGTCGGTGTTCGAGCTGATCGATCAGGCAAGTGAAAAAGATCCCGGCACGGCCAGTATCGCGCGCGCGCGCGGCGATATCCGCTTCGAAAACGTCAGCTTCCATTACGGCGCGCCGGATCGTCTGGCGCTCGACGGCATTTCGCTCAATATCAATCCGGGTGAAACCGTTGCGCTGGTCGGCAGTTCGGGCAGCGGTAAAACGACGCTGGCCAATCTGGTGCCGCATTTTTACCGGCCGTCGACGGGGCGCATACTGCTCGACGGTACTGACGTTGAAACGCTGACGCTGGCGAGTCTGCGCGCCAACATCGCGCTGGTGAGCCAGGACGTCGTGCTGTTCAACGACACCGTTGCCGCCAACATTGCTTATGGCGTGATGCTGGATACCGCCGAAGCGGAAATCATCGCTGCGGCCGAAGCCGCACATGCCATGGAATTTATCCGCCAGATGCCGCAGGGCCTGCAGACCATCGTCGGCGAAAACGGCGTCAAACTTTCGGGCGGGCAGCGCCAGCGCCTCGCCATTGCGCGCGCGCTGTTGAAAAACGCACCGGTGTTGATCCTGGATGAAGCGACTTCGGCGCTCGATTCCGAGTCCGAACGTCATGTGCAGGCAGCACTCGACGCGTTGATGCAGGGGCGTACCACTATAGTTATAGCGCACCGCCTGTCGACTATCGAAAAAGCCGGCCGCATCGTCGTGCTCGACCGCGGCCGCATCGCCGAAACCGGCAATCACACCGAATTGCTCGCCAAAAGCGGCATTTACGCCAGACTCTACAATATCCAATTCAAATTGCAGGAAACGGCGTAACAGATCATGGCGCATATTTCCGTCGTCATTCCGGTGTACCGCGCGGAGTCCTGTCTCGAAGAGTTGTACCGGCGGCTCAAAGCTGCGCTCGAGACGATCGGCGCCGATTTCGAAATCGTTCTGGTTGAAGACTGCGGCGGCGACCAATCGTGGCCGCTGATCAAGGAACTCGCGCAGCGCGACCACCGCGTCAAAGGCATACAGTTCAGCCGTAATTTCGGCCAGCATTACGGCATTACCGCCGGCCTTGATCATTGCGACGGTGACTGGGTGGTGGTGATGGATTGCGATTTGCAGGATCGCCCCGAGGAAATCCCACGCTTGTATGCAAAGGCGCAGGAGGGGCATGAAATCGTGGTGGCGCGGCGCGGCAAGCGCAGCGACCCGCTGTTGAAACGCCTGTCGTCGTTGCTGTATTACCGCGTCTTCAGCTGGCTGGCCGACATGGACTACGACCCGCAGGCCGGCAATTACCGCATGCTGTCGCGCAAGGTCATCACGAACTATCGCAATATGCGCGAGCGCTCGCGTTTTTTCGGCAGCCTCATCAACTGGATGGGTTTCCCGGCGGCGAGTATCGATGTGCAGCACGACGAGCGTTTTGCCGGCGATTCGACCTATACGTTTTCAAAGCTGTGGCGGCTCGGCGCCGAGACCATCATCGCTTACTCGGACAAACCCTTGCGACTGGCGATCCGTTTCGGCTTTTTTATCGCATCGTGCGCGTTTCTCTACGGGCTCTACATCCTGTTTCTGGCGCTGTTTCATGGCTCGCCGGTGACCGGCTGGAGCAGCCTGATTGTCTCGATCTATTTTATCGGCGGTGTCATCATCGCTATCCTCGGCATCCTCGGCATTTATCTCGGTAAAACCTACGACGAGACCAAGGGGCGCCCGCTCTACGTTATCAATCACACGACATTCAATGAGCGCGCAAAACCGCATTAAGGCAGTACCGTGGGATAGCGCAGCATTCGGGATCGATTGCTACGAAATCATCAACCCGGATGCCGAAGTTGCAGACGCTGCGCTGCGCCCCGGACATTACACCGCCAAGGTCGATCCACTGGCGGACAAGCGCTTTTTGCACGATGCCGGCTTTTATTATTGCGATACGCTGATTGAGCCGTGGTGTACGCCGGACAAACTCGCGCGCTTCGATCACGCCGATGTTGCATTCAGCAACAGCGTTGCACTTGAGCCGGTGGCGGCGATTTGCCGCAGCGCTTTTCTGCACGGACGTTTTCATCGCGACTTCAATATCGACCGCGCGCGTGCCGACCGCCGCTATGAGAACTGGCTGTGCCAGTTGCATGGCGAGGGGCGTGTACTCGGGTTGCTGTTCAAGGGTGAGGTGGCCGGTTTCATCGCGCATATCGACGGCAGTCTGGTGTTGCACGCGATGGGCGAAAACCACCGCGGCAAAGGTCTCGCCAAATACTTCTGGAGCGTGGTATGTCGCCATCTGTTTGCGCAGGGGCGGGCTGAGCTGCAGAGTTCGATTTCCTTCGCCAATATCGCCGTGATCAATTTGTACTCGGCGCTGGGTTTCCGTTTTCGCAATCCGGTCGACATCTATCATCGGGTGGTCTCATGAGCTATGTCTATGTACTGTGTACGGTGCTGCTGACGGTGTACGGGCAGATCGTCATCAAATGGCAGGTGCTCGAAGCCGGGGCCTTGCCTGAAGAAAGCGCACAAAAAATCGAGTTTCTTGCGCGGCTGTTGCTGAATCCGTGGGTCGCGTCGGGCCTTGCCGCTGCGCTGCTTGCGTCGGTGACGTGGATGGCGGCAATGACCAAACTGCCGCTGTCGCACGCCTATCCGTTCACGACACTGGCTTTCGTGCTGGTGATGGTGTTGAGCGGCCTTGTTTTCCACGAAGCGATTACGCCGCTAAAAATGGCCGGCGCCGCGCTGGTCGTACTCGGCATCATCGTCGGGAGTCAGGGTTGAGGGTTTGCCCCGGCTGCAGCGAGGAAATCCGTACGGACGATTGGCATTGCCCTGCCTGCGGCAAAACGCCGCCGGCGCTGGCCGGCTTTCCCGCCTTCGCGCCGGAACTGGCGGTTGATAACGAAGGCTACGACGACCGTTATTTTGCCGAGCTGTTTCGTCTTGAATCGGGTAACTACTGGTTCCGTGCGCGCAACGCGCTGTTGACCTGGGCGCTGCGCAAGTATTTTCCGCAGGCGCGCGATTATCTCGAAATCGGCTGCGGCACCGGCTATGTGCTCGCAGGCGTGGCGGCGGCGCGGCCGGAGCTCAAGCTGCATGCCAGCGAAATTTCCAGCCGCGGTCTGCCGTTCGCGGCGAGCCGTGTGCCGCGGGCGGCGTTGTTTCAGATGGACGCGCGCGCCATACCCTACGTTGAACACTTTGATATCATCGGCATGTTCGACGTGCTGGAACATATTGAAGAGGATGAACGCGTGCTGGCGCAGGCGCGGCGCGCGTTGAAGCCGGGCGGCGGATTGATCGTGACCGTGCCGCAACACCGTTTTTTGTGGAGCCGTTACGACGAACACGCGCATCACGTGCGACGCTACGCCGCCGCCGAGATCGCCGAAAAAGTAACCGCAGCGGGATTTAAAATCGTCATGACGACTTCGTTTGTTTCTTTGCTGCTGCCGTTGATGGCGTTGTCGCGGCTGGCGCGGCCGGCGCCGCGCAGCGGTTACGATGTGCTGGCCGATTTAAAAGTCGGCGCATTCACTAACGCCGTGCTCGAGTCGGCATTGGCATTCGAGCGTTTTATGATCCGCTGCGGCGTGCGCTTCCCCGCCGGCGGTTCGCGGCTGCTGCTGGCGCAAAAGGTTTGACGACGTGATGAAAATTCCCTTCAACAAACCTTCCGCGGTTGGTGCCGAACTTGCCAATATCGCCGACGCGCTGGCGCGCGGCCATCTCTCGGGTGACGGCTACTACACCAAACGATGCAACCAGTGGCTTGAACAACACCTCGGTTGCAAGCGCGCGTTGCTAACGCATTCGTGCACCGGCGCGCTGGAGATGTCGGCCATGCTGTGCGATCTGGCGCCCGGTGACGAAGTCATCATGCCGTCGTACACCTTTGTTTCGACCGCCAATGCATTTGTGTTGCGCGGCGCGGTACCGGTGTTCGTTGATGTGCGCGCTGACACGGTCAATATCGACGAACGTTTGATCGAAGCGGCGATCACGCCGCGCACCAAAGCGATTGCCGTGGTGCACTACGCCGGGGTTGCCTGCGAGATGGACGCGATCATGGCGATCGCAAAGAAACATAACCTGCTGGTAGTCGAAGATGCGGCGCAGGCGCTGCTGGCGACCTACAAAGGGCGCAACCTCGGCACCATTGGCAACCTCGGCACCATCAGTTTTCACGAAACCAAAAATCTGATCAGCGGCGAGGGTGGCGCGCTGCTGATCAATGATGAGCGCATGATTGAGCGCGCCGAGATCGTGCGCGAGAAGGGCACCAACCGCAGCCGCTTTCTGCGTGGCGAGGTCGACAAGTACACCTGGGTCGATATCGGCTCATCGTTTCTGCCGGGCGAACTGGTGGCGGCGTTTCTGGAAGCGCAACTGGCGCACGGCGACGAGATCATCAAGCGGCGGCGCGCGATCTGGGCGCGTTATTACGCCGGCCTGTCGGAACTGGCGGCTTCCGGCGTATTGGAATTGCCGCGCGCCGAATATGCCGATCGCGTTGCCAATGCGCATATTTTTTATGTGCTGCCCGATACACTGAATACCCGCATGGCGCTGGCGGCGCACCTGAAAACGCGCGAGATGCTGTCGGTTTCGCATTACGTGCCTTTGCATTCCTCGCCCGGCGGCATACGCTGGGGTCGCGCCAGCGGCACATTTCCGGTCACCGACGATTTGAGCGAGCGCCTGCTGCGGCTGCCGATTTATTACGGCATCAGCGACGCCGAGGTCGATAGCGTGATCGACGCGGTCAGGGGTTTTTACGCGACGCGTGGCAGCGGCGCGCGTTAAGCCGGTTGCCGCGCGGCGCCGGGGTCGACGCTGATGCGCCGCCATGCTGTTTAATTCCAACGCCTTTATTTTTCTGTTTCTGCCCGTCGTGCTGGGCGGATTCTTCCTGCTGGCACGGCTTGGACATTTGCTGGCGGCCGCCTGGCTGACTGCGGCGTCACTGTTTTTCTACGGCTGGTGGAACCCTCTGTTCGTCGCCTTGCTGGCGGCGTCGATTGTTTTCAATTTCTTATTCGGTATGAGCATAGGCCGCGCGGCGGCCGCTGCTGCAAGACGCCGCGCGAAAACGCTGTTGATCGTTGCGTTGACGGTCAACCTTCTGCTGCTCGCGTATTTCAAGTATGCGAATTTTTTTCTCGCCGGCATCAACCAGTTGAGCGGTGCCGGCTGGTCGTTTGGTGAAATCATCCTGCCGCTGGGCATTTCGTTTTTTACGTTTACGCAGATCGCGTTTCTTGCCGACGTCTATTTCGGCAAGGTGCGTGAATACAACTTTGTTCACTACAGTCTGTTCGTCACCTACTTCCCGCACCTGATTGCGGGGCCGGTGTTGCATCACGCTGAAATGATGCCGCAGTTCGCGCGTCATGAGACTTACCGCTTCAGTTTCGAGAACGCCGCAGTCGGCGTGACGATATTCGCCATCGGCCTGTTCAAGAAAGTCATGCTGGCCGACCCCATGGGCGTATATGCGCGGCCGGTATTCGATGCGGCATCGTCCGGTGTGACGCTGACCGCAATCGAGGCCTGGGGCGGTGCATTGGCTTACACCTTCCAGCTGTATTTCGATTTCTCCGGTTATTCGGATATGGCGATCGGCCTGTCGCGGCTGTTTGGCGTGGTGCTGCCGCTCAACTTTCATTCGCCGTATAAAGCCGTCAACATCATCGAGTTCTGGCGGCGCTGGCATATGACGCTGTCGCGCTTTCTGCGCGACTACCTCTATGTGCCGCTCGGCGGCAATCGCAAAGGCCCGGCGCGCCGCTATGTGAATTTGATGATTACGATGGTGTTGGGCGGCCTCTGGCACGGCGCCGGCTGGACCTTTGTGTTGTGGGGCGCGTTGCACGGCGCATATCTTGCGATCAATCATGGCTGGCAAATGCTTCGGGCGCGGCTCGGGCACAATCTCAAAATATCGAGCGCGGCCGGCCGCGCGGCCGGCTGTTTGCTCACTTTTATCGCGGTCGTGCTGGCATGGGTGGTGTTTCGCGCCGGCGATATGACGGCAGCGCTGGTCATGTTGAAAGCAATGGCGGGCTGCAACGGTCTCGTCCTGCCTGATTTCTGGTTGCCGAAGTGGGGTGCTTTCGGGCAATGGCTGGCGGCGCACGGCGTGGTTTTCGGCAACACGCGTGATCTGGTCAGCGGCGGCCTCGTCAACTGGATCTGGATACTCCTGCTGGTGATATGGTTCGCGCCGAACACGCAGCAGTTTCTGTCGGCTTTTCGCCCGGCGCTGATATTACCGGCCGATGTGCCAAGTGGTCGCTTCAAATGGTCGCCGGCGCCGGTATTTGCCTTGATCGCGGCGGCGCTGATTACATTGTCGATTTTTAATTTGCACCGGCAGTCCGAGTTTTTGTACTTCCAGTTTTGATGAATAACGAATCCTGCCATCGCCGCTACGTCATGTTTTTTATCGCCGCCTGCGTGGCGGTACTGCTGCCGGTGGCCGTGCTCAATTATCTGCTCGGTCTGAAGAGTCTCGGCGGCGGCAACGTTGTGATCGAGGCGAGCCGATGGCAACAGGCAACGCAGGGCATTACCTACGCGCCGCCGCTGTCCGCCAACCGCCCGTTCAAATCGGCGCGTCTGTTCGACCGTCTGCCTGCAATCAACGCGATGGTGTTCGGTTCTTCAACCATGATGGGCGTCACCCAGGCGGTTTTTCCGGCTGGCACGACGACCTACAATTTTTCGCAGACCGGAAATGAATTGCCGATGGTGTTGGGCGAAGCGGAATTCATGCAACGCGCGTACCCGGGCAAATTCAAACTGGTGGTGGTGCCGCTCGACTGGGCGCTCGGGTTTATTTATCGCGCGCCGGCAGCGCCGGGTCAGGTTACGGTTGCGGCGCCCGATGCCAACGCAGCTGCGCCGGACGCGCAGGTCGCGCTGACGCAACAGTTGCAGGACGCCTTGTCGCTGCCGCGCGTGAAAAATTTGTTTGGCGAGCTGACGCGGATTGCGCGCGCACCGTCACCGTCCGCCGCCTTCAGCGCGATGTTCTTCGCCGGCACCGGCGAAGAGTATCGCTGCGCCGACGGCACACCGGCGCGCGATTTCGACACCATTTTCCGCGGCAGTTGCACGGGTTTCCGTTATGACGGCAGCGCAACCTTCGCCAATCTGGAGCCGGTGGCGACGCGTCGCGTCGATACGCTGATCGCCAGCGCGGTAGTGCCGAGTTCAAAATACGCGGTCGATCTCATCAAGGCGGGCGGCGTGCCGCATCCGCAGTTGCTCGGGCGGCTGGCGCAACTCGGGCGCGATTTGCGCGCGAACGGCGGACGGCTGCTGCTGATATTGCCGCCGTTGCTGCCGGGAATGGAGCAGGCTTTTCTCGAGTCGCCGCAGCTGGGCGCACTGCTGAAGAAAACCAAAGGTGATTTGTCGGCGTGGGCGCAAAGCGCCAACCTGGTGATACTCGATGCCGGCCAGTCGGAGCGTTACGGTTGCAGCGCGCCTGAATTCGTCGACGAACATCACGCGCTGCCGGTCTGTTACGCGCGCATTTTTGCACGCTTCTGGAGCGCCGGCGGCGATGCGGCTAAAACGACTAAACTTCCCGCCGGTCTCTTTACCGAGAACTGAACGCCTTGAACTCTCCAATACTAACGACCGGCAGCCTGCGCTGGCTGGTGATCATCGCGGCGCTGAGCTTTGCGCCGGCGCTGGCGTTTTATTACGTCGGCGAAGAAGCGATTTTTCCGATCTCCGCGCTTGAGATGTGGCAGAACGGCGACTGGATACGCCAGCATATGTACGGCGGCAACCTGCAGCACAATCCGCTCTACACCTGGCTGATTATTCCTCTGGCGTC
The DNA here is from genome assembly GCA_025363435.1 of Betaproteobacteria bacterium. GTDB lineage: Bacteria > Pseudomonadota > Gammaproteobacteria > Burkholderiales > SG8-41 > PALSA-1004. Next base: position 4,592 of record JANYDY010000064.1, on the reverse strand, counting down.
CTTAACCGGCTGGCAGTTCATGCTGCCGGTGGCGCGTGCGATAACAATTACGGCAACACTCGGTACGGCAGCGATACTCGGCTGGCTGACGCTGCGCCTGTTGCGCGACCGCGCGCTGGCGTGGTTCGCCGCGTTAATCTATTTGACCATGGCCGACGTTGCGCTATATCGCGGTTGGCTTGCCTATGTAGATCCGTTGTTCGCCATGTTCGTGTTCGGCGCGATTGCCGCACTGTGGGTGGCGTGTGCACAGGAGCGTCCGTTGCTGCTGGCGCTTGCGGTCGTCAGCCTCTGCTTTGCTTTCATGAGCAAGGCGTTTACTGCGTACGTGTTTTACGGCAGCGCTGTATTCGTGCTGCTGTTTACGCAGCCGGGGCGTCGCATATTATTGGGCCGGATGTCGATTGCCATGCATCTGCTGGCACTGCTGGCGCCGCTTGCATGGCTGCAAGGGATGCCGGGCACCGGCGGCCAGGGCGGGCGCATGTTCTCGGAAATTATCGCCAAGCTGATGCCGGAGAGTGGCACGCAGTATCTGCGCCAGCTGCTCGGTTTTCCGGCTGAATCGATTTTGCGCATGTTGCCGGCTTTGCCGCTGGCAGTGTTTTATGCCTGGCGTCGCAAAGTTTCTTTGACGGCTGAACCCGTGCTGGCGATCGCGGTTGCGGTGGCGCTGCTGTGCTATCTGCCGTACTGGCTGGCGCCGATCAGCGGTATACGCTATCTGCTGCCGATCTATCCGCTGGTTGCGCTGGCGGCGGCGATTGTGTTGTGGCGCGCCGGCGAACAGGCGCTGATGGTCTCAAGACGCTGGCTGGTCGGCATGCTGATATTCAAGTTGGTCGCCGTGGCCTTTTTGTTTCCGTACTATCAACACCATTACCGCGGTGAAAATTACGCGCTGGCCGCGCGCGATATCATTACGCGCACCGCCGGCTATCCGCTGTATACCAATGACGTCAGCGCCAGCGGCATGAGTGTCGCCGGTTATATCGATGCATATACCTACCCGGCGCCGGCGATCAAGCGGCCACCGGCAGCATGGGAATCCGGCTTCGTCATCGAGTATGAGGAAGACCCGCGTATCGGCCGTACCTACAAGCACTATCCGTTGGCGGCGAACAATCTGTATTTGCTGTGCCGCGGCGCCGCCTGCGACGTTGCGCAGTAATCACGCGGTATACTCGCAACAGTCAAAACCGCCAAGGACGACCGGTGTTCGCACGCTACAAAGGTTACAAGTTCAAGGACTTCAAAAAAGCGTTCGTGCGCTGGTTGAAGACGCCGATTTATAGCGGCAGCGCAGTCGAATGCCCGGTGTGCAGCAGCGGGCTGAAAATTTTTTATCCGATCTACAAGTCGTTTCCGCGCAAGCTGCGCGAGATGGGTTTTATTTACCCGCTCGAGCGCTTCGAGACGCTGAATCTCGCCGCCTATTCCTGCCCGGCCTGCGACGCCTCCGACCGCGAGCGTTTGTATGCGCTGTTTCTGCGCCAGCGTCTCGCCTCGTTGAAAGCCGGCAGCCATTATCGTTTCATCGATTTTGCGCCGTCGCTGGCGCTGTCGCGCCTGCTGCGAACTTTCGACAACATCGAATATCGCACTGCGGATTATTTCCGGCCGAATGTCGACGATCAGGTCGATATCTCGAATATGCCGCTGTATGCCGACAACTCGGTCGACCTGTTCATGTGCTCGCACATACTCGAGCACGTGCCGAACGACCGCGCGGCGATGCGCGAGCTGTTCCGCATTCTGAAGCCGGGCGGTTGCGGCATCATCATGGTGCCGCTGATTGAAGGGGTCGAAGATACGCAGGAGGACCCTGCGATTAATACACCGGAATTGCGCTGGAAAAATTACGCGCAGGACGATCACCTGCGACTCTACGGCACGCGTGATCTGGTGGATCGTCTCAAGGCTGCCGGTTTTCAGGTGCGCGCGCTCGACCGCGCGCACTTCGGCGCGCCGGTGTTCGCGCGCGCCGGCATTGCCGACAATTCCGTACTCTACGTGGTAGAGAAAACCGCCTAAGCGACTGATGGTTTACGCAGATAGGCCAGCATGTCGTGGCCGCGGCCGTAGAGTCGGGCCGGCAGGGCCAGCGCTTCGGCGGCAAGTTTCGCTGCGATAAACAATGGCCCGGGCAAATTGCTTTTTTCCGCGAAGCGCACGCGGCCGGTTGTCACCTCGGCGAGTTCGAAGCCGGCACGTTCCGCCAGTAAACCCATCGAACGCGGATTAAAAAAGCTGATGTGCCCGGCGTCTTTTTGCGTCTGAAAATAATCCCAGCGCGCTTTCATTGCGCGCGCAGTCCAGCTCGCGGCGTTGCCGGTGCTGATTAGCATGATGCCGCCCGGCCGGAGTATACGTCGGCATTCCTGCAGCAATTCGCGCGGCGCACGCAAATGTTCGACCACTTCAAACAGACTGACGGCATCGAATTGTGCGTCATCGAAATGTTGTGCTTCGAGCAAACCGGTATGCACTTTGCGGCCGGCGGCGCGCGCCGCCGCAGCGATTTGCGGCGCCGGCTCGACGCCTTCGGCTTCATAGCCGGCGCCGGTCGCCGCGGCAACGAAGTCACCGCGCGAGCAGCCGACATCAACGATACGCGCACGGCGGTCGAGCCGGCCGCCGAGCAGGGCCCTGATGCGGTCGAGCCGTTGTATCGCATGGCGGGCGCGGCGCTGTGCCGCGCGTTCATCCGGCAGATTGAAGCCGGCATCGTTAAACGCCTGCATCGATTGCAGATAATCGGCTTCGCTGATCTGGCTGATCAGTTGCGCGCAGGCGCTGCAGCGTAACAACGGGCCTTCGGGCAGCACAACGTCGGTGGTTGCCAGCGCGGCAGCGCAACCGACCGGGCAGGTCTCGATGTATCTATTGGACATGCGGATTGACCTGAGTTGGCGGCATTGTGCGCTCCTTGAGCAAAGTGGCGGCAGCGGCAATCACCCGCGATGCCGGTAGTTGTTGTAAACAATCGCTCAAGCTGTTGATCTGTCGCTTGCAGCCTTCATGCATGCACGGCACACACATGCCGGTACCTTGCAGCAATAAAATTTTTCCTGCGTGTTGTGAACCATAACGCTGCCACGGGTTGTGTTTGCCGGTGAAGCCGGCGGGCCATGGCCCCCACTTCACCGGATCAGTCGGGCCGAACAAGGCGACCACCGGTGTACCGAGCGCGGCGGCGAGATGCGTGACCGCAGTATCCGGGCCGATATAGAGGCGCGCCTGCGCCAGCAAGCAGGCGGTTTCGTTTAACGTCAACTTGCCGGCGAGCTCAATCGCACCCGGCAGCGTTTGCGCAATTGTCGCCACACAGGCACGCTCGTCGGCATCGGGGCCGCCGGTCAACACCAGTTGTAACCCCTGCGCCGCCAGCCATTTGCCGGTGTCGCGCCAGCCGTCCGCAGTCCACGATTTGTAGGGAAACTTCGGCGACGGATGCAGTACTGCAAACTCGCCGCTGATGCCCGCGCTCTTCAATGCATGGCTGACTTTGGCGGCGTCGCCAGCCGACCAGCCGGCGACGACTTCCGGTGTTGCGGCGACGCCGAGCATGTCGAGCGTGCGCAAATACAGATTCACCGTATGCGTATTGGCGTTGTCGTAGCTGACCCGGCGATCGAGCAACCATTGTTTCCAGCGGTGCTTCGGCGAGTCGACGACCAGACCCGTGCTGCAGCGGCCGGCCAGCCACGCGTACAGCGTCGGCCGGTCGCTGGGTACCAGCGAGATCGATAAATCGTAGCGGCGCCAGAGGCGTTTAGCGAGTGCCAGATGCGCGCCGGCCGTTGGCCGCTCTGCAATCACCAACACTTCGCGCAGATCGGGGTTTGCCGCCAGCACGCCGTCAGTCCCCGCAAATACCAGCACATCGATGGCGGCGTCGGGCCAGTGGCGGTGCAGTGAACGGATTACCGGTGTCGCCAGCAGCACGTCGCCGATGCGGCGCGTGACGACGACCAGAATGCTGCGCGGCGGCTTCATGCGTATTGATCGAGGCCGCGTTCGGCGCGTATGCGGTCCGACTGCAAAATCGCATCAAGCCGGTGCTGGTTTTCGGCGAGCCGGCTGCGGTCGTTCTCGGCATGCCACAAATGAAACACCGGCGTGGCGAAGCGTCCGTTTTTGTGTTGCACGCCGGCGTGCAACAGGCGGATGACGAGATCGCTGTCTTCAAGGCCCCAGCCCGAGTAGGCCTCGTCGAGACCATTGACACGCACGAGATCCTCGCGCCATGCGGCGAGATTGCAGGTCTTGACGCCTTGCCAGCGCTGCGGCGACGATTTGCGCCAGTTCCCGTCGCCCAGTCGCAACAACGGCAGCAGGCGGTTGACGTCGCGTTTGCACCACGCCAGCAGCCAGTCGGTGACGCCGAAGCGATGCAAAGACAAGGCCTCAGTGAGCGCGTGCTGCGTAAATTTTTGATCGAGCAGTATGCGATTGCCGGCGACAAACCAGCCGCGTTCGGCCAGTTGCTGATGGTGGGCGACGAAATCGCCGGCCGGCACGCAGTCACCGTCGCTGAAAATAATATAGTCGGCATCGCTTGCCGACAGCGCGCGATTGCGTATCGCCGC
>JANYDY010000063.1 GCA_025363435.1 Betaproteobacteria bacterium | reverse complement strand
AGGAATACACGCGGAGCGCCATAGATGCTGTGGCTCGCGATAAAAGAAGCGCGAATCAAGCGAAGAAGCCTTCCATCTTCTTTCTCTCGATTGGAGATCGGATGCTTCAACCAGTCGTAATAGCCGCTTGGGGCGACCCCAAGAACTTCGCACATTCTTCTGGCGCCGTGTAGATGCCGATGTGCCTCGATAAATTTGTAAACTTGCCTGACGCGCCTGCCATTGGACTTTGCGGACATGTTGACTGGCCTCCTGACCAGAAGTCATGCTAACTACCGTCCACTAAATCCTGGTAACTCCACTCCGACCCCGATTGGTCTTACTTGATTGGGGGCGTTACGATTCGCTCTGCCACAAGTCTGCCGCCGCACGTCGGGTCAGGCGTTAATACATTGACTGCACTGCAGGCGGGACATTTGACGGTCCACACGTTGTTATAGAGCTTTCCGGTGGATGTTCGAAGCTGATTACTACAGGAAATGCATTTGAGTTCATCCATTGCGGCGTCCATAGAAATCTCCCTCCACATTGGGGTAGGTGCAGATTTGCAGTCTACCGGAGGATTTATTGGGAGTATGTTCACTACCGCACGAAAGGCTGCTAAAAATCCCGTTTGGCGGCGATTATCTATACATATGGGACCTATATACAAATGACAAAGTTGGCAACAGCGGTTTTTCTCGCGGCTCTGTTCTCGGGCGCGGCCTATGCGCAAACCAATGCGGGCCAGCAAAAACACGATCCCGATCCTCCCTTCACCATCACGCAGGTTGCGAGCTTCAACCTGCCCTGGCGCATTGCTTTCCTGCCCGATGGCCGCATGCTGGTGACCGAAAAGGTCGGCCGCGTCAATCTGGTCACCGCGCAAGGCGCCAAAACCGAAATCGAAGGCGTGCCACCCGTCTACTATCAAGGCCAGAACGGCATGCTGGGCGTGTTCGTCTCACCGCGCTACGCCACCGACCAGAATGTGTATCTCACTTACGCCGAACCCGGTGATTATGGCAGCGGCCTAGCGCTGGGCCGCGGCCGGCTTGTACTCGACGGCAAACGCGCAAAACTCGACGGCTTCCAGGTACTATGGCGCCAGATGCCCAAGGGCAAAGGCGGTCAGCAAGGCGCGCAGATTGCGTTTTCGCCGGACGGCAATTATCTCTTTCTCACGGTGGGCGACCGCCAGCGTTTCACTCCCGCTCAGGATCCCAGCCAGCCGGAAGGCAAAATTTTACGACTGACGCTCGACGGCAAACCCGCGCCCGGCAATCCGCTGGAAGGCAAAACCGGCGCCCCCACCATTCCGCTGATCGATCCGGCGGAGGATACCGAAGCGGCCAAAACTGCGCCGGTGATCAGCACGTATACCTTCCCCGTATCCAACCTGACGCCGGCCGGAACCTGGAGCAGCGGTCACCGCACGCCTTACGGCCTCGCCTTCGCTCCCGATGGCCGGCTATGGGAAGTCGAGCACGGTCCGCGCGGCGGCGACGAACTGAACCTCATCGAGCGCGGCAAAAATTACGGCTGGCCGCTGGTCTCATATGGCATGAATTACAACGGCGTGCCTATCGCCAGTCACGATACGCGGCCCGACCTTGCCAAACCCGTAATCTACTGGGTGCCGGTGATCGCGCCGGGAAACCTGATGTTCTACAAGGGCAGCGTGTTCGCGCAATGGAAAGGAAACGCTTTGATCAGCGGCCTCGCCACCCGGGACATCACCCGCGTCACCTTTGACGGACAAGGTGGCGCCACCGCAGTCCAGCGCTTCAGCATCGGCAAACGCGTGCGCGATATCGAAGAGGCGCCGGATGGTTCGCTTTGGATGCTGGAAGACGCCAATCCGGGTGGGCTGTTTCACCTTACGCCGAAATAGTCTCGGCGCCTGGAATCGATTTATTTGCGGTCGTTAGCGGAAAAGAATTCGACTAACCGTTGAGCCAATCCTGAGCCTGTGCGTTGATGCCCGCCAAGTCACCATGAGACGCAGCCATGCGGCTCCGCTTGGTCTCTGCCTGCGATGGTCTCAGATACGCGCTGGAAGCCTTCAGCGTCTACGCCCTCCGCCCGGTGCTCCTCATCAGCACCAAGCCGGGACGAAATGGAAGCCGCAAGAATTTCCTTGATTGCGTCTTCAGTGAGCAGCGTCTTGTGTGGACTGCCTGTGTTCCTGATGCGCTCAAAGGTGGACTCCAAGTCCGCCCACTTCTGGCGCACCCGTGCCTTTGCATCTGCACGATTCGTTGCGGGGAGCTTCTCGCGTATGACTGCCTTAGAGAAAAACTTTGAGCAGCCTTTAGAGATGCGAGCTTGAAAATAATACGTGCCGTTGCCGCGTTCTAAAAGCCCATTCAGTTTGCACATTTCCTTCGTTCCCATTCAGGCATCTTGGCGGAAAATATCCGCCGATGTATCCAAATAGCTCTCGTGGAAACCCTTGCAACGCTTGGCTTTACAGGCAATCAGTCACTTACGATCTCCTGGCGGAGAGGGTGGGATTCGAACCCACGATACGCTTGCGCATATTCCGGTTTTCGAGACCGGTACATTCAACCACTCTGCCACCTCTCCGCGGCGGCGCACATTCTAACAGAATGGCGGCGGCCGGGTCAGACACCAGTCATCAGGCGGACAGCTGTTCCAGTCCGCCCATATAGGGCCGCAGCGCCGCCGGGACGGTAATGCTGCCGTTGGCGTTCTGATAGCTCTCTAGCACCGCCACCAGCGTGCGGCCGACGGCGAGGCCCGAGCCATTGAGGGTATGCACAAGCTCCGTCTTGTTTTTTTCATTGCGGAAACGCGCCTGCATGCGGCGCGCCTGGAAAGCCTCGAAGTTGCTGCATGAGGATATTTCGCGATAGGCGCTCTGCCCCGGTAGCCAAACTTCGATGTCGTAGGTTTTGGCTGAATTGGCCCCCATATCGCCCGTGCAGAGCGTCACCACGCGGTAAGGCAGTTCCAGTTTCTTCAGAATCGCCTCGGCGTGACCGGTCAGTTCTTCGAGCAGTTCGTATGATTTGTCCGGATGCGCGATTTGCACGAGTTCGACCTTGTCGAACTGGTGCTGGCGGATCATGCCGCGCGTGTCCCGGCCGTAGGAGCCGGCTTCGCTGCGAAAACATGGCGTGTGACAGACAAACTTGAGCGGCAGATCGGCAAGCGCGACGATTTCATCGCGCACGATGTTGGTAACCGGAACTTCGGCCGTCGGAATCAGATAAAACTTGCCTCCGTCGCCGCGCGGCACGGAAAACAGGTCTTCTTCAAATTTGGGCAACTGGCCGGTGCCACGCATTGAATCGGCATTGACCATGTAGGGCGTGTAAACCTCGGTGTAGCCGTGCTCCTGCGTGTGCGTATCAAGCATGAACTGCGCGAGCGCGCGATGCAGACGCGCGAGCGGCCCCTTCATCACCGCAAAGCGGGCGCCGGCGATTTTTGCCGCGACGTCGAAATCGAGCTGCTTCAGCCCTTCACCTAGATCGACATGATCCTTCGGCATGAATTCGAAGGTGCGCGGCGTGCCGACCTTGCGCATCTCCAAATTGTCGTCGGCCGATTTGCCTGCCGGCACGGAGGCATGCGGGATATTCGGAATCACGCTCAGAAAAGCATTCATTTCATCCTGAATGCGCGCGAGATCCTGCTCAAGTGCCTTCAGCTTGTCGGCCTGGGCGTTGACTTCGGCAATCAGGGCCGAGGCGCCTTCTTTTTTTGCCTTGGCCTGACCGACCTCTTTCGACAGTTGATTGCGCCGTGCCTGCAATTCCTGCGTCTGTACCTGCACGGATTTACGCTTCGCTTCGATTTTTTCGAAGGCGACGGCGTCCAGCGTGTATCCGCGATCGCCGAGGCGGCGCATTACGCCGGGCAGATCACTGCGCAGCAGCTGTATGTCGAGCATCGGTATCCCTGTCTTTGATTCTGTGCATTTGCAAGGCCGCTATTATCGCGAAGAACGGCGCACACAGCCAGCGACGCCTACTTCCTGCGGCACGCCTCGGCATCGAGTTTGTGCAGTTCGGCAAGTTTGGCGCGGATTTTTGCCTCGAGGCCGTGTTCGGTGGGCTGATAAAAACCCGGCTCCTGCATACCATCCGGAAAATAGTTCTCGCCGGCGGCATAGCCCTCCACCTCATCGTGCGCATAACGATAGTCGCGGCCGTGACCGAGGTCTTTCATCAACTTTGTCGGCGCGTTGCGCAGATGCGCGGGCACCGGCCGCGAGCTGTCGTCACGGATCAGCGCGCGCGTGGCGTTATAGGCGACATAGGCGGCATTGCTCTTGGGCGCGACCGCGAGATAAAGCACTGCCTGCGCCAATGCCAGCTCGCCTTCGGGGCTGCCCAGGCGTTCGTAGGTTTCGCAGGCATCCAGCGTCAGGCGCAATGCGCGAGGATCAGCCAGCCCGATGTCCTCGCTCGCCATACGCACGAGGCGGCGCCCAACGTAGAGCGGATCGGCGCCGCCATCAAGCATGCGGCACATCCAGTAGAGAGCCGCATCCGGAGACGAACCGCGCACCGATTTATGTAAGGCGGAAATCTGATCGTAAAACTGATCGCCACCCTTGTCGAATCGCTTGAGGCCCTGCGACAGCGCGGCGCGCACCAGCTCTTCTTCAATGGTCGCGGCGGCAGTGGTCGTCGCAGCAACGTCGATCTGCTCCATCATGTTCAACAGACGCCGAGCGTCGCCATCAGCGTAACTGACAATCAACTGGCGCGCAGCATCGCTGATGCCGCGCTGCTTGTCGCCGGCCGCAAGCGCGCGGTCGATCAACAGATTCATGTCCGCATCGGCGAGCGGCTGCAGCACGTAGACCGAGGCGCGCGACAGCAAGGCGCCATTGACTTCGAACGACGGGTTCTCGGTGGTGGCGCCGATAAAGGTGAACAAGCCGCGTTCGACGTACGGCAGGAATGCGTCCTGCTGCGCCTTGTTGAAACGGTGCACTTCGTCGACGAACAGAATGGTGTGGCGGCCGCCCTGCTGCAAGGTCAGCTCCGCGCGCTGCACGGCTTCGCGTATGTCCTTGACGCCGGAGAGCACGGCGGACAACGCAATGAATTCGGCGTTGAAGGCCTGCGCCATCAAGCGCGCCAGCGTGGTTTTACCCACACCCGGCGGCCCCCACAAAATCATCGAGTGCGGTTTGCCCGAGGCAAACGCGAGTTGCAGCGGTTTGCCGGTGCCGAGCAGATGCTGCTGGCCGACGACTTCGGTTATCGCGCGCGGACGCAGACGTTCCGCGAGCGGCGCCGCGGGTTCCGGTGTATTGAAAAGATCGCTCAAAGCGCGGCCCCTGGCGGAGCTTCTACTCGGTAATGACGTCGGCGCCCTTGGGCGGCGTGAAACGGAATGATTCGGGCGCCAGTTTCGGATTGCGCTCGAGCCCGGCAAACTTGATGATGGTGACCTGCCCGAAGGCGTCGCGCAACTCCATCGCCTCCAGCCCGCCGCCCTGACCGAAACCGAGACGGATGCGCTCGAAAGCGTTTTCCTGCGCCTTTGGCACTGCCTCCAGCCAGTCGAGCCCCTCCTGATTGCCAAGATTGGTCAGTGTATAAACGCGATCGATCTCGTTGTTGCCGGCCAGCAGCGCCGCCGGGCTGTTGCCGAGCGCCTGATCGAGTTTACGCACCGTGACCTGATTCAGATCCTTGTCGTAAATCCACAGTTTGACGCCGTCGCCGACGATAGTTTGTTCGTACGGCTTGTGATATTCCCAGCGAAATTTACCAGGGCGCTGAAATTGCATGGTGCCGGTGACGCGCTGCAATTCCTTGAGGTTTTTATCGACGATGATCTGCGCAAAACGCGCCTTGCCCGAAGTCGTTTGCTGCAGAAACGCTTTGAGATTTTCAATACTCGCAGCCTGCGCAGCAACGCAACCGGCGAACAACAATCCAGCAAAAAATAATCGCATCAGAATTTCTTTATGCGTTCGAGATCGGCAATCCGGCCGCCCACGAGACGTATGGTTGTGATCCACGGATCCGACGAAGTCGGAAAGTAATAGTAGGTCTTGACGATGTCGTAGCGCATGTTTTCCACCGATTCTGAATCGGGTTTACCCGCGCGCAACAGCAATTCGCCCTCGCTCATGCCCTTCTGCAGACGGATGAACACGTCGAAAGCCAACCCGCGCGTATCGTTTTGCGCGAGCAGCATGGTTTCGGCAACCGCGCCCGGCGCGAAACCGCCAAGTGCGGCGAGCAGGCCCGTCATCACCAGGAAATTTTTCATTGCGTCTCCAGAAGTTACCGCAAGAGTCGCGGCCCTGTCCGTAGGGCCGCCCCTCTTCAACGCGCGACCTTACTCCGCCGCCGACGCCGGCGCCAGCACCTCGCGGTTGCCGTTGGTTTGCATGGCCGAAACCATGCCGGCGCGCTCCATTTGCTCGATCAACCGGGCTGCGCGGTTATAACCGATGCGCAGGTGGCGCTGCACCAGCGAAATCGAGGCGCGACGCGTTTTCAATACAATTTCGCAGGCTTGATCGTAAAGAGGATCAGCTTCGCCGTTGGCACCGCCGTCAACGCCGGGCAAACCATCGGCAGCCGCCACCGGTTCCTCAAGCACTCCTTCGACATACTGCGGCTGCGCAAGGTTCTTCAGATAACCGACGACCTTGTGCACTTCGTGGTCGGCGACAAACGCGCCGTGCACGCGCTGCGGCAGGCCGGTGCCGGGCGGCAGATAGAGCATGTCGCCCTGCCCGAGCAGCGCCTCCGCCCCCATTTGATCGAGGATGGTGCGCGAATCGACGCGCGCCGACACCTGAAAAGCGATGCGGGTCGGAATATTGGCTTTGATCAGACCGGTAATCACGTCGACCGACGGACGCTGCGTAGCAAGTATCAGATGGATGCCGGCGGCACGCGCTTTTTGCGCGAGGCGCGCAATCAACTCTTCGACTTTTTTGCCGACCACCATCATCATGTCGGCCAGCTCGTCGATGATCACCACAATCAGCGGCAGCTCGGTCAGCTGCTCCGGCGCATCCGGCGTGATGGTAAACGGATTGGTCAGCGGCTTTTCGGCTTTTATCGCTTCGCGCACCTTTTGATTGAAGCCGGCGAGATTGCGCACGCCAAACGTCGACATCAGTTTATAGCGGCGGTCCATTTCGCCCACACACCAGTTGAGTGCGTTCGCAGCCTGCCGCATATCGGTGACAACGGGTGCGAGCAAATGCGGTATGCCCTCGTAGACGGACAGCTCGAGCATTTTCGGATCAACGAGGATCAAGCGGCACTGCGCCGGCGGCGCCTTGTAGAGCAAACTCAATATCATCGCGTTGATGCCGACCGACTTGCCCGAACCGGTGGTACCCGCGACAAGCAAATGCGGCATGCGCGCGAGATCGGCGACCACCGGATGCCCGGCAATGTCTTTACCCAGCGACAGCGTCAACGGCGAGTGCATATCGGCGTAGACCTGCGAGCTCACAATCTCCGACAGGCGCACGATCTGCCGTTCCGGATTCGGAATCTCGAGCCCCATGCAGCTCTTGCCCGGAATGGTTTCAACCACGCGTATGCTGATCACCGACAGCGCGCGCGCAAGATCCTTGATCAGGTTGATGATCTGACTGCCTTTGACGCCGACCGCCGGTTCGATTTCGTAGCGCGTGATCACCGGCCCCGGATAAGCGGCCAGCACTTTGACGTCAACGCCGAAGTCGAGCAGTTTTTTCTCGATCAGGCGCGAGGTGAATTCAAGCGTTTCGGTGCTGATATCAACCACCACCGCACCGGCCTCGTCGAGCAGGCTGAGCGGCGGCAGCGGTGAATCCGGCAGGTTTTCAAATAACGGCGCCTGCTTTTCGCGCTCGACGCGCGGCGATTTCGGGATCGGTTTGGGCGGCGGCTCAATGCGAACCGGTTCGTGTATTTCGAGTTTTTTCTTGCTGACCTCGACAATTTCCTCGCGCTCGATCACCGCGGCTTCACCGGCCTTGCGATCCTGCCGATCCTGCCAGCGCTGGCGCGCGTGCTGACAGATCCACTCGACGCCGGCGCCTGTGCGTTCGATTGCTTCGACCCAGGAAATACCGGCAAACAGACTGAGACCAATGGCGATGAGCGCCAGCAGAATCAGTGTCGCGCCGGTAAACCCTGCACTTTTCGCCAGGAAACCGCCGATACCGAGGCCGATGATGCCGCCGGGCGCCTGCGGCAATGCCGCTTTGAGGCTCCAGAAACGCAGTGCTTCAAGACTGCAGCTGGCGAGAATGAGAATGGCGAAACCGATACCTGCCACCAGCAGCGAACGGCGATCGGCGGCCTCGACCTTCTCAATACGGCGAAAGCTCCAGCGCACGCCGAGACCGCACAAAGCGACCCACCACCACGCCGACAAGCCGAAGGCGCTGAGCAGAATATCGGCAATGCGCGCGCCGACGATGCCGCCGGAATTGCGGATTTGCTCGACGGCGACGCTATGCGACCAGCCCGGATCGCCTTTATGGAAGGTAAAAAGTATCAGCGCCAGATAAAGCGCCAGCAACAACATTGCGATCCAGCCGGATTCGCGCAACAGCGCGGCGATTTTCGGCGGCAGGGGGTTGGCGGCGGAACGGTTTGCGTTCGCCTTGTCGCCGGAAATCATGGGCGTTGGATGACCATAGAATCCGGCAGATTATAGCGCTAATGCCCTGTAACGACAGCGGATTCGCCACGATAGAGACGAAACGGGGCAGCGCATCCGTTGTGCCCGCGAATATGCGACCTGCAAGAAATCCGGACGCAGAAAAAACAAACCCCGCCGTAGCGGGGTTTGCCTTGCGTCTAAGCGCGTCGCGTTACTTGACGATGCAATCAGAGCCCTGGTTAAACTTGTTGCTGACGACTATCGATGCCAGGTCCTTCAAGGCACCGCCAGTCGGGTCAGTCTTCAGCAGGATCGGCGCTGACTTGCTGTCGCGCGCGAATGCGAATTCACCTTCGCCGATGACCTGTGAGCCGCCCTCGTTCTGCAGGATGTAACTGCCGGTATAGGTCGTGTGGTAAACGCCCGGCTCCAGTTTCGAGCAATCCGCGATCGGGCAACTTTCCTTGGTAATGGTGGACCCATCCGCGTTATGCACGAGAAACACCGTATCACCCGAGGACCCGCGGATACCAATCGTCGCCGTCGCGGTGCCGATGCGATAAGCATCCTGATTGCCGCGTTTGCCGACCAATCCGGTCACCGTCCGCAGACCGCCTTTGACGAGGCGGAAGAACGCGTTGTCTTCCTGCGGTTTGCCTTCGGTAAACTGGAATGCTTCGATCTTGACCTGGGTGTTCGGACGCAGCGTCATCGAACTGCCGTCTGCCATGTTGATCTGCGCGTAGCTGTCCCTTTGCGTGGTCAGGACTTCCCCTGGGGCCACTTCGGATTTCTGCGAAAGTATCCGCACCGAACCGTCCGCACGTTGCACGGTAAGCGTTCCGCTCAGATGTTGAACCGAGCCGGCGCCGGCCGCAAACGCGGATGCTCCGATGGTGCTCAATACGGCAATTACCAAAGCCTGCAGTTTTATTCTGATCATGGTGATCTCCTTCCCATTCGTTGCGCCCCGGTTTTGTCCACCGGCAGCAGGTTCAACATGCCCGATAAATCATAACACCAGTAACAGTGCAATTCCTGTGCCAGCAAACGACGTTTTTAAAACGTGACTTAGTTCGCGCTAAGCACCGGCCTCCAGCGTGACAAAGGTCTCAGAGGCAATAAATGCAGTATAAACCGTAACTTATTTCACTGCCGAATTTGGGCACATGGCGGACGTTATTCGGCACATGGGCATTCCGGCACGGCGCAATTGGTCACCCCCGCCCTACTTGCAAGCGGCCCCCTTGAGACCTGCACCGCCGATTGGAATATTCAGATTGACGATACCGCCGCCAATGCCGCCCACGGTCACCGTGATCGAACGGCCATTCGAAAATCCCGTGCGGCCCTCTTCGATTACGATGATTTGCGACGAGGCCTGGGCGAGCATGATTCGGCCGCCGCCCGGAGGTTCGTCAGTCATTACGTTCGTGCCGGCCTGTGAAGCTTGCGCAAGAAACACGCGATCCTGCCACGCAGGCTTATTGAATGCCGCGCTGGCATCGTCAATTTGCATGGTGTAGGCGCCACTGTGCGTCTGGTGGTGAGTGCCCGCAGGCAGGTTCTCGCCGCCTTTCGCGACCCCTTCACAGTTTGGATTGCAGACCATGGTATCGCCCATGGAACCACGAATACCGATTGTCGCGGTAGCAGTGCCAATGCGGTAGGCATCCTGATTCCCCCGCTTGCCCACCAAACCGGTCACAGTCCGCATGCCCCCCTTGAGAAGCCGGAAAAATGCATTATCGGCCTCCGGCTTTTCCTGCACGTAGTTGAAGACGTCAATCTTCAACTGCGTATACGGGCGCATGGTGACCGTGCTGCCGTCTGCAAAATTGATCTGGGCGTAACTGTCTTTCTGCGTGGTGAGAAGATCGCCCTGCTGAACGTCCGATTTCGGACCGAGCACAAGAATTACACCGTTGGCGCGCTGCACGGACAAGGTGCCGCTAAGATGCACGACTTCGCCGCCGCCTGCGGCCTGCGCTACGCCGCCGGCAAAACCGCATGACAATGCAATCACCGCGATGAAAATATTTTTCTTTGCGTTCATTTTCAAAATCTCCCGGCTTCTCATCGAGCAGCGCATCAGTTGCACTGCATCGCTACACCGCTGCTGCTGTTCGTAACTGACGTGCTACCGCCCTTTTCGCCGTCTTTGTCTTTGTCCTTATCCTTGTCTTTCTCGGTGCTGGGACTACTCTTGTTGGTTGCATCAACGATGGTATTAATCGCGGCGACTACCGCAGTCGACGTAGTAGTGGTGCCAGCGCCATAGGCAACAACGAAACCATTGCCCAGCGATGCCGGCGCACCACCGGCGAAGAACCCTGTGCCGGTACCGGCATCCCAGACCACGCCGGGCACGCCGTTCACCACGTAACCACCCGATGTCAGCGTCGGAAATGTCGCGTGCACCGAGGTTGCCGATGCGGCCTCAATCTTCGAACCGGCGCCATTGATCAGTATATTGCCGCCAACCGTTAACATCACGTCGGGGTTGCCGTAAATGCGGCCACCGCCGGATACCGTTACATCGCCCGTTGTATAACCGGTGAAATTGGCGGCCATCGAATCGAAATTTGCACCGGCCACATTAATCGATGCCGCAGTGACGTCGATGGAAGCCGCTGTGACGTTTGCCGTCACATCGACGTTACCAACGCCACCGGAAATCACGCCCAATGCGCCCGCAACGCTGGTCGGCGCGCCATTGAACGTTATTCCATTTGCCACCATCAAGACGCCAAATCCGCTCGCATTGTTATAACCGCTTGAAGTCAATGTACCGCCCGCGGTGAAGCTCGCATAACGGTCATCTGCACTACCGCCGTTCAACTGCATATTGTTTAGCGCGCTGATGTAATAGCCGCCGCCGACTGCCGCATTGGTAAAGGTTGCACCCCCGCCGCCGACTGTGAAGCTTGCGCCGGTGCCGGTCAATATAAGGTCGCCGGCCGTTGTGTTGGTAGCGGTCAATCCTGCGCCACTGCCGCCGACTTTTACCGACATGCCGTTGGCGGTGGTCAAATTTACCGTCGGCGCGGTTATCGTGCCGGTGCCGGTTAACGTGTTTGCATTAAGCGAAACCAGCGTCGTGCCGGTAATTCCAGTGGTTCCACCAACGGTCGCCGACAGCAAGGCGTTGGTATCGGTATAGGTTACCGAGCCGGTATTTGCAGCGAGCGTTGTCACGTCGTTGGCGCCATTGGTCAGCGTATAGGTGCCGCCTGCACCCAGCAACTCAAGGCCGCTGGCAACGATCTTTTGGCTTTGCGTCACCGCACCGCTCGAATCGAATGCAGCATTGCCGGTGGTGGTGAGGCCAACCGTCGAATAGACGGTGCCGACGCTGAAGCCCGTGTTGTCCTTTATTTTGATTGTGCCGGTATTGACCGCCAGCGTGGTAATCGCATTGTTAACCGTGCTCAGATTGTAAGTGCCGCCGGGTCCGAGCAACTCCAATCCCGCCGCAGAAATTGCCTGCGTTTGTGTCACGGTGCCGATGGTATTCAGCGACGCGTTGCTAGTGGTCGTCAGGCCGTTAGTCGCGTTCACGGTACCAATTGCAAAACCGCTGTTGTCCTTGAACGCAACCGCATTGGTATTGCCGGCAAGCGTCGTGATGGCATTGTTCAGCGTGCCGAGATTAAACGCGCCACCGGCACCCAGCAATTCGAGCCCGGACGCAGTGATCACCTGCGACTGCGTCACCACGCCTCCGGCGGTGTCCAGCGTGGTGTTGCCGCTGCTGGTGACGCCGACGGTTGCATTCACGGTACCGATGTCGAAGCCGGTGTTATCGCGAAACCTGACGGCGCCCGTATTGGCCGCCAGCGTTGCAACCGCATTATTCTGCGTATTGAGCGCGTAATTGCCGCCCGCGCCGAGCAGTTCCAGCCCTGCCGCGCCGACAGCTGCCGATTGCGTAACCGGGCCGGTCGAGTCGAGCGTCGTGTTGCCGGTTGTTGTCAGACCCACCGACGCATTCACGGTGCCTATATCAAATCCGGCGTTAGCTTTGAATTTGACAATGCCGGCGTCTCCCGCCAGCGTGGCGACGGTATTGTTCTGCGTGTTCAGATTGAAAGTGCCCGTGCCCAGCAGTTCCAGGCCCGCGGCAGAAATCGGCTGCGACTGTGTCACCACGCCATTACTTGCA
Organism: Betaproteobacteria bacterium; assembly: GCA_025363435.1. Classification (GTDB taxonomy): domain Bacteria; phylum Pseudomonadota; class Gammaproteobacteria; order Burkholderiales; family SG8-41; genus PALSA-1004. The sequence goes on along the minus strand of JANYDY010000063.1, from coordinate 10,203 downwards.
AGCGTGATATCGCCAACCGCAGTGATGCCATTGATGCCGTTGACGCTGCCGATGGCGTATCCAGCGGTATTGCCGAAACCAAAGCTGCCTGTGCCGAGTGAAAGATCTGCAGCGACCGTGCCGACGTTGTTACCCATATTGCTGAGATCGACGTTGCCGCCGCTCTGCACCACGAGTTTGGTGACAGTCAGCCCCGCCGATTGCACGATATTGCCCATTGTTTCAAGCGAGAGTGTGTTAACCGAACCCGGCAAGGCCGCACCGCTCACCGTGATGCCACCCGTATTCGTCAAGATTGGATCAACGATTTCACCAACGCGCAACGTACCGGCCGTCATTGCCGCCAGTGTCGTGTTGCTAATGCCGAGAACGCCGCCGGCGCTGACGCCGCCGAGATCAATGGCTGTTGTCGCAGTGCCGCCGGACACCTGGATAGTTCCGCTGACGCCCGCGTTGATCGAACCCGCGCCGCTGAAGACGTCAATATTGTCGGCACGCAGAACAATCAATCCATTTGCCGTTGACAGTGATGCGCCGGGATCAAGGGTTATGGTGTTACCACCGCCTAACGCATGCAGCCCGATCCGTCCATTACCGTTGGCGACCATTGCCACTGAAACGATTATATTGCCGGCCTCTGCGGTCGCATCAAATCCGCCATTCGGCGCGAAATTCAATACGTTGCCCATATAATCGATAATGATGTCGCCGGTCGTCTGCGCCAGGAAGACGTCGCCGGCCCGCCCGGATTGCGCAACCATGCATCCTGTCGCGAAATCACCGCCGTTACACACATTGATTTCCTGACCGGTATTCGTGAAACGCACTGCGTGGCCAAGTGAACCGATGCCCTTCAATGCACCCAGTTCAATCACGCCGTTGTTATCGGTGCCGAGTACCGCGCCGTTGCCGATGAGCGCGCCGCCGGTGCTGCCAATCGCGATGGTGCTGTACTGCTGCCCGGTCGTGTCGAAACAGACCGCCGCACCGCATGAGCCGAGTGCGACATCGCCGGTAGCAAGCGCAAAAATACCGCCGCCTTCACCGCCATCCGCCTTAATGACCGAATTGACCGTCGTCAGCGTCTTGCCCGCCGCCGCGCCGCCGCCATTGTCAAAGGCCGCGACCATATCAACGGTCGCCGCATAATAGCCATTTGTTGAACTCGCAGTGACCGAACTGTTGGTAATCGAAAGATTGCCGACTGCAAATAATTCAATCCGCGCGGCGTCAATACTGCCTTCGCCGCCGTCCGCGCGATAACCGGTCGCCTGCACATTCGAACCAAGCACATTCAGATCAATGCCGGCGAGCAAGGTGGTAAACGCACTGCCGGACACCGAACTCGCATCGATCGTGCTGTTAGTGACGGTCATGGTGCCGCCCGATTCGGCATAAATCACGGCGTTGCCGCCGCGCCAAACGCCGTCGCCGGCTTGCGCGTACATATTGCTGCCGGTAATTGAGATTGCGCCAGTTGCGCCCAGATCTATTTCGGCCCACCCGCCGTAACCGCCGCTGGACGAGCCGCCCATGCCGCCGCCGTACACACTGATCAACGCATTGTTCAGAATGACCGGGCCGGCACCGGCGCCCAAACCAATCCAGGCGTCGCCGCCGCTACCGCTGTAATAGCCGCCGTGTCCGCCGATTGCATAACCCTCGCCGCCATCAACCGTGATGGTAGTACCGTTGAGATTGATACCTGCTTCCCCGCCAACGCCATCGCTATTCTGGTTTCCGCCCTGTCCGCCGTACGCCTTCACACTCGCATTGTTCTGGATAGTGATGCTGCCGCCGGCGCTCAAATTGAGGATTGCGCTACCGCCATTGCCGTAATAACCATCTGCAAAAGTAGCGCCATCACCACCCCGCGCGCTGACCATTGCATTGGAATCAAGCAGTATGTTGCCGGCCGCAGTGGTAAACGTTACGTTCGCATCACCACCGTCAGAATAGCTGCCTCCACCCGCAGCATATACGCTACTACTGCTACGCACGGTAATGCCGCCGGCTGCCATCGCCGTAAAATTGATTGACGCATAGCCGCCAGTCGTTCCTCCGCCTTCGCCACCGTCGCCACCCGACCCGCCGTAAGCATTGATATAAGAATTCCGGTCCAGCAGGATTCCGCCCGGGCCATTGGTGGTCAAATCAACCAATGCACCGCCGGCAAAATACCCACCACCACCCTTTGCATAAAGCCAGCTGCCGTGGTCGAAAGTAATGCTGCTGGCGTTCGTCATGACAATACTTGCGTCGCCCCCCGCCCCCCCGTTCGCGTTACCGTCACCCCAGAAATTTGCCAGTAGATTCGCACCGGTGTCGAGGAGAATTGCGCCACCGCCTGCGTTAAGTGTGATCAGCGACGCACCGCCGGCGCCACCGGAGTCCCCCGCATTTCCACCGTAGGCCGAGCCTTCGGCACCATCGATCGTAATTCCCGCGGCCCCACTAGTTAGTTTAAGTTCCCCCTTGCCGCCGTTGCCAAAACTACTCCCGTATGCGTTACCGCCACCCGCCTCAACAAAGCTACCGTTCAGCAGTTGAATCGGGCCCGTGGTGGTAAGCGTAACCGTAGCATCGCCACCATAGGAGTGGCCCGTGAAGTTCTCGATGCCGCCAGTGCCGCCGTAGGCATTGATATAGGAACTATCGATGTGGATACCACCAAGGCCGCTAGTCAGCGTCACCGACGCGGCACCGCCGTTATCAAGGGCGCCGTTGCCCGCGTTACCACCGTCCGCCCGGATCCAACTGTTGTTGGCCAAGGAGATACCCCCCGCGGCCGCCGTCGTCAGGGAAACACTGGCGATGCCGCCGGCGCCCGAAGTGCCCTCGCCACCGTCGCCGCCCATGGCATGGATCGAACTGGAGGAATCAAGTGCGATGCCGGCCGCACCACTGCTCAGCGTTACTGTCCCGGAACCGCCGTTGCCGAGATCAAAAAAGTAGACAGCGCCGCCGCCCTCGGCCTTCACCAAGCTGTTGCCTTGAATCGTGATACCACCAGTCGTGGTTAGGTCAACTGAAGCCGTGCCACCGCTGTTATCGCTATTGCCGCCGACTGCTTTCACAACCGCGTAATTGTCGAGCAGAATCGGCCCGCTGCCGCCGGCCAGCGTGATCGTGGCCGCACCGCCATCCCCCGATGTGCCATAGCCGCCATTGGCAAACACGCCGATATTGCCCGCACCGCCGCCGCCGTTGATGACGATTCCGTTCGGCGAGGTCAGCGTTACGGTTGCGGACACATTGTTTTGACCGTTGTCGTTTGCGCGTATGGACTCATTGACCGTCAACGTGCTGAATGCACCGGTGACTGTGATTGCCACGTTCGCAGGCACACCTTCGCCGCCATCGGCAAAGACCCCGGAATAGCCACCGACACTTCCAACTGTCAGCGACTGGGCATTCTTGAAGTTAAAACCACCCGTGGCGTGCCCCGTCACAATGTTGACCATGTTTGATGCAGCCGCCAAATTGACCGCGCCGGCACCGCCATCGGCCACCAAACCGTTTGCGGTCAGAATGCCCGCGCCTGTCTGGCTGATGCCATTGCCGGCAACCAGCACAATATTGCCGAGCGTGCTGACCGGCGCGTTGACCGCGATGCTGCCTGAACCCGAATTGATCGAAGGGTTTGCCGCCGACGGCATGTAGCCGTCCCAGCCCGCATACATGCGGATATCGCCGCTGCCGGTATTCGAAATTGATGCATTGACGTCGATGTTGTTGTGGGCCACCAGTTGGAAAGTATTCGGCGTGTTCAGGGTGCCCGACGACGCAATGGTGATGTTTCCTGCCGCGCTACCTGAGCCGTTCGTCGTAATGATCAAATTGGCGGAAGCGATGTTCGTATTGATGGTGCTCCAGCTGATGACCGAATTCTGCGACCCAAACGAATCAAAAATGTTGGGCATTCCTCCGGTGAACTGGCCCTCGCCACCATCGATGCCGCCGATGGTGACGTTATTCGGATCGAGCAGCAACGTGCCGGTGCGCCCGTTGCGCGCCCCCAGATCGGCCCGCCCTTTGAAATCGAGAAAATTCTTACCCGACACTTCCGCAAAGCCACCATTGCCCGCGCTGTCTCCGCCGCGCGCGCTGATCGTGCCGTAGAAACGCGTGGCGTCGTTAGACCAGACGATAACCTTGCCGCCATCGCCATCGACACCGCCATCAGCACGCAGAATTACGTCGCGGCCAACATAGGTGCGAAGGGCATTCTGCACGAACGGATTTTTGCCTTGGAAATCACCACCGACCAGGATCATACCGCCGCCGAATTGCCCGGAGACGTCAACCAACGCCCGCTGCAGCAAGGCCACGCGCGGTGCCAGCAAATAAACCTTGCCGCCGGGTCCGCTGTTGCCGCGCGCATCAATCAGACCGGAAGCAAGCAAGGTGCCTTGCGTCGATTCGACCCGCACCGTGCCGCCGGCGCGTCCGCTGGCAATAATCGCGCTGGTGCTTTCGAGCGTGATATCAGCGCCGGCAGAGATATTGACGTTACCGCCGTTTACCTCGATGCCGGCAGCGTCGATCATTCCACTCGCACTGAACGCGCCCTGGTTAGCCTGCACATTCACCGTGCCGCCGCCATTGGCGCGCACCACGGTATTCTGCTCGAATGTGACGCCGCTGCCGCCGTTTACGGTGATTGCGCCGCCGCCCAAACCACCGCTGGCACTCAATTGCCCGCCGGATACAAGCGTAATGACTGCCGCAGCATTCAAGGTGATCTGTCCGCCGCTACTCGTCAGCGGATCTACGGACGCAATTCCTCCCATCCGGAGGTTGCCACCGGATGCGATGTTGATGCTGCCGCCCTGAGGACCGTCGGCTGATATGCGTGCAGTCGAATCAGCGCTGACGCCCTGCGCGCCGCTGATGCTGATCGTTCCGCCTTTGCCCTGGGTAGCATTCGCTGCGACTGTACCGGCAATAGCTACAGTGCCCGTATCCGCTTGAATGGTGACCTTGCCTCCGGCCGGCCCGGAGGCGCTGACAACGCTGCCCTGATCGAGCGTGACATTCTTTGTTGCCTTAAGCATGATTTCGCCGTTGGCACCGACCACCACGCCATCTGCGCGAATTTCGCCACCGTTTCTTATGAGGCCCGCGTAAATGCCGATCTTGCCGCCTTGCGCAATAATCTGGCCCAGATTCAATGCTTCGTTGCTGGGCGCATCGATCTGCACCCGCAGGTTCGGCGTGCCCGAATCGACGATTTCAACGCTTTTGCCGGCGGCGAGTATGACCTCGCCCTGGGGGCTATTGATGATGCCGTGGTTCTGCACATTCGGCGCGATCAAATAGACCTGCCCACCAGACGGCGTGGTGATCGTGCCCTGATTAATTACGCTGCCGGCGCCCGGCGTATCCGTGAAGCGCGCACGTCCGGCGGCAAAATCGGCGTTCGAAAGATTCAGGGTTGAAGCAACCAGACCGGAAACGTCCACCTTGGAGCCGGCGCCGAAAACCACGCCGTTCGGATTGATCAGGAAAACACGTCCGTTCGACTGTAGCGTGCCGAGAATAATCGACGGATCAACACCGACGACGCGATTGAGTACTGTGCTGGATGCAGACTGTTGAATAAAGCGGGTGATCTCGTTGACGCCGATCGAGAAGCCCTGCCAGTTGATAATGGCGCCCGGCGTATTTGTGACATTCAGCGTATTGCCGTTGTAGTTGACGAAAACCTGTCCGTTTACGATCGAAAAGCCGTACGGATTGGCAAATGCGCCATTGGCGGCGAAACAGGAGGCAACCGCAATCGCTATGGCGCTTGCATGCGGCAAATGTGCCAGCTTTGACTTGGTGCGCGACGGGATTCCGTTCCTAGTCCAGGTTCGCGGGACACGATTCAATAGGCTCACGGTTGCGTCTCCTGATATTGGCAGCACCAAATGACCTGCAGCAAAGCTGCGGCTTTGATTATTGTAGGGAATTTTGGCGCAGCGCAACAGGACAAAAATCACAATTTGCTGCGATAGAGACTAACCAAAAGTACTACTGCACGCGGCGAATTTGCGCACTGCAACAATGCGCATAGTGTGCCCGGAAGGGGTGCCGGGCACAGGAATCAAGCCGCGCGGACCAAACTCAGGTGTTTGATGCGCGTTTGGTCATTGAAATCTTGTCGAGCAGATAAATCTTGCGCTTCTCAGCCCGGATGTAACCGCGCAGTTGCAGATCCTTGACTACACGGCTGACCATTTCGCGGGAGGCGCCTATCATGCGGGCGATTTCCTGTTTCGGCGGAGCACTGCGCACGATCCACATGCCGTCTATTTCCTCTGACTGATCGAGCAGCAGGCGGGCAACGCGACCGTATACGTCGATCAACGCGAGACTTTCAATCTTGCGATCCGCGGCGCGCAGACGCTTGACCAGGTTCTGAATGATAATCATCGCCAGATCGAAGTTGTCTTTGAGGCAGGTGATAAAACCCGACTTCGAAAAGCGCAGCATCTGGCAGGCTTCCAGCGTTTCGACACTGGCCGACCTCGGCTGGTCGTCAAGCAAGCCCATTTCGCCGAAAAATTCATTCGGCCCGAGCATTGCGAGTATGACTTCGCGCCCCTGCTCGTCCGGAATCAGTACTTTGGCCCGCCCGGAAAGAATAATGTAGAGCGCATCGGTTTCTTCCCCCGCGCGCAGAATAAAGCAATTGCGCGGATAGCTGCGCTGCTGCAGGCAGGGTTGCAGCACGCGCAATTGTTCGTCAGAAAGCGACGAGAAAAGCGGAACGGTTTTTAAGATACCGGGATTCACAGGGTAGTCCCCTCTATGCATGCAACCCAGGCGCAGAGCCTGTCACACGCGGATTCTACCCTATAGCGTTCCCCCGTTCGACAGCCCGGCGAACCGGGCGCCTACTTACATATTTTCGACCCGTCGACCGGCTTGTTCTTCGCATTGTTGACGTCGTTATCAAAGCCGGCCGTCCGGCTGCCGGAGGTCGATTGAATCGCCGAGATAATGCCCGACTGCAACTGGTCAAGATTGGACGGCGGTGCGCCAGACAACACGATCGACGGGCCGAGCAATGCGTTCTGGACAATCGTAATGCCGCTACCGTTGCCATTGACCGTTACCGGCGGATGCGTTCCATCCAGCCGTTCGGTAAACCCGGGGATCGATCTGAACAATCCGGAGGTATTGTTGCCGGTCAATATCAGTGCCGCGGTGGTTATTTTGATTTCCGCCGTTGCCAGCATTACCGCTGCCGCACTCGCAGTCGTTCCGCCAACCTCATATCCCGACGTCAGGTTAATGCTACCCGTAACCGCAGCATCCAGCGTTGAAATTACGCTGTTGCCGGCATCCGTGCCGGCAATGGTATCGGCGCTACCCAGCGCGCCGCCGATGACGGTTGCATTGCCGGTTACAACAGTGCCACCGAATACATTCCAATTCCCGCTGACCGTGAGTTTCTTCGTGCCATTGGCCGACAACAATGCGGACGAACTTGCTACCGCTTTGATGTTTGCGCCGCCGGCAGATACGTCCGCGGTCGCCAGCGACGCCGAGTTATCCTGATTCAGATTACCGCTGACCGTAATATCAAGGCTGTCACCTTGCAACAGGCCCTGGGCTTTTGCACGGACGGTCTGATTGAAAGCCGCGGTTGCCGTTGACGTTCCGCCGGAAATCGTAAGATTTCCACCGATCTTGGGCGAGAACGCAGCACCCGAAATCATCGATGCAGACGCATCGGCCGCGTAATCCGTCGAGGCGACTCCAAGTCCGCTATTCGCATTTGCCGTGCCGCCCAGAATCGTGACATTGCCAAGACCGTCAAAACTGACCGAACCGCCCTTGATCTTCGCAACCGCCGACGAAATCTCCGTCGCCGCGGCGCCGGCTGCCGTCGATGTACCGCCGGTCAGCGTCGCATTGCCTGCCAGCAGAATGTTGATTTGCCCTGCCGAGAGAATGGATGCATCGGAAGCATGGCTGCCGCCGCCGCTTACGGTATTCGTGCCGCCGGTCAGAACCAGGTCATTGGATCTCACCGACGCCTTGCCGATATTGACCGCTGTCGCGCCGTTAACAATGGCGGCACTGTCAGACGTTCCCGGCACGGTTGCACCCGCGGTAATAATAATGTTGCCGGTTTTAGCCGGCGGCGTTGGCGGCGTGAACGTCGCATTGAAATTGATAACGCCGGCGGATTTGATCAATTCACCCACCGTCGACTGATTCGCGCTGCCGAGACTGCCGCCCAGAACTTTGATATTCACGCCCTCGACATTCATGCCGCCGAGGTTGGACACCTCATGGTTGCCGCGGAATACCACGTCGCCAATACCGGAGCCGGTGGTATAGCCCGGATTCTTGCGCGCGACGTTTACGAGGCCGTTGTTCATGCTGACATCCTGGTTTGCCTTGATGTCGAGTGTCGTAATGATCGTCGCGCCGGTAACGTCGTTACCCTGGTAAATCGCATTATTGATATCGATCGAACCGGCAGCAGTGAATTTCAGATTGCGGTTAAAGGTTGTCCCGGCCGAACCAATGGTATTTCCAGCCGTTGCCGGGTTGTAGCGGATATCGTTGCCGGCTATCAGTTGCAAGGAACCATTTTTCAGAATGACCGTATTGTCGACCGGCGACGTCAACGAAATATCGATATCGCCGCTCGCTTCAAGCCTGAGGTTACGCGCCTGCTGCACTGTATTGATCGTTACATTGCCCGGCGTATAGAACGTAAAGTCGTTCACGGTACCGACGCCAGACACTGCAGTGCCACCGCTGTCGACGTAGAAAATCGGACCATCACCGTATTTCCCCGGTGTTACAGCCGCATTCGGCGCGTTCGTATTGTTGATCATCGGCGCCGTGACAAACGGCCCGGTGGTACGCGTGCCGCCGGGCAGCGGCGTATCCGGACAACCGACGATCGGGCAGGCAAACAGATTGATTGTTACCGACGTATTGCTGGGGCCTGTCGCATTCTGCAAGTCAATGGCCGCACCACCGTTGCCGGCGCCGCCTGAACCGCGCAATGTCACGACGGTCAATGTAGTGGTCGTAATCGGGCCGTTGGTTGTCGTTGCCAAACCCGTCGTCGGGTTGATCGACGATACCAATGGCGATGTTCCTGTGATCGTGCTGCCGCCGCCCCCCTGAACCACACCGGCAATAATCGTCGCGGTGGCAGTTGTCGATGCAACCAATAGCGTGTTACCCGCCCCCGTGGCAATCGGTGCACCGATATAAATCGCGCCAAAGTCATCCGCCACGGACTCGCTTGACGGCAGGGTAATCGCGCCGGTGTTCAGGCCCGCACCAGTACCGGAAATAATTTCAACATTTCCACCTGTGCTGGCAATGCCGGCGCCCGCCTGGATCGTCACCACGTCCGCGCCATGCAGCGCGATGAGACCGCCGCCGGATGCAAGTCCGCCACTGCCGATATTGATCTGCGCAGTATTACCGCCCGTGGTATCGCTCGCCGTCAGTATCATCTGGCCGTTGCTGGTTGAAACAGCAACCGCGCCGGTGTTGATTGCGCCATTGAGTGTTTCAAGCCACAGTTTGCCGCCGGCTGCCTGGTTACGGAACGTCGTTGCCAGATTCACCGTGCCGACGTTTTGAATGTAAACGTCGTTTGCAGTTGAGTTATTCGCGGTCAGACTGATGGTATCGGTATGCACCGGCTTCGCCGTCGTGCCGATACCGCTTCCCGCATTCAAAGTCAGGTTGTTGCCGCCGGTCACACGCAGCATACCCGTGCCGTTCGGATCAAATATGCCACCGGTTGTTGCGCCGGCGCCTTTGGTATCAAGGGTTAAATTGCCCGTGTTTGTACGCAGAGTACTGTTGACGTTGATGTTACCGCCACTCGTCTGCAACACAACAAGTCCGCTCGGATTGGTGAAGGTCACGTTATTGCCGGTCGAAGCGACTATCGTACCGGTGTGATTCGCCACGGTCGGCGTACTGCCGATGGTCAACGTGCCGCTGGTTGTAATTGAATTGAGTTCTGCGTTCGACAATTCAAGTGTATTCGCCGCCGCATTGGTCGTGCTGCCAAGGTCTATCGTGTTACCAGCGGTAAACGATGTCAGCCTGACCGGTCCGCTACCGGCGCCTATCGTGCCGGCGAGCAACATTTTGTCCGCGGTCAGGTTGATGGCCGAACTGCCGCCTGAGTTGCTGATGCTTCCGCCGGCACTGTTGGTCAGC
>JANYDY010000032.1 GCA_025363435.1 Betaproteobacteria bacterium | reverse complement strand
CAGCGAGGGATGCACGACCAGCACGTTGGGGGTGGCCGCCACCAGCGTGATCGGCGCGAAATCGCGCACCGGATCGAAGGGCATTTTCGCCATCAGGCTGACGTTGATGGAAAGATTGCCGGCCTGCCCCATCAGCAGCGTGTGACCGTCCGCCGGTGAGTGCGCAACGATCTCGGCGCCGATGTTGCCGGTGGCGCCGGCGCGGTTCTCCACCACCACCGGCTGGCCCAGATACTCGCTCAATTTCGGCGCAATAATGCGCGCCAGAAGGTCGTTGACGCCCGCCGGCGGATAGGGCGACACCATGCGCACCAGCCTGGAGGGAAAGGATTGCGCCGGCGCGCCACTAGCCAGCATTGCTGAAACCACCATGACGCAGGCCGCGTATTTCGTCATTCGTATGCCGTTCATGTCGCGCTTCCGTTGCAGTTGTTACGGACGAAAAAAATCCGGTGGACGCAGCGCGCCCACCGGACCGTTCAAACCATTACTTCGGGAAATTCGCGATCTTGCGCGCGGCGCCCGTCAACTCGAGGATGTGCATGCCGGTGCCGGCACGGTCGACCACGTAGATATAGCCGCGGTCGTCGACTTCCGGATTGTTCGACTGGACGGCGATCTTGCAGCGCTCGACGCCGTTTACCTTGAGGCAGCGCTTCGCGGTGTTCTTGTTGATCGCCGGAATGTAGTACGCGACCTCTTTCAGATCGAACGGGTTGCGATAATCGATCACGCGCAGACCGGCGTTAAACCAGGTAATGAAGGCCAGCCGCTTGTGGTAAATCGGCGTCATGTTTTCATGCGACGAGTGCGCACCGAAACGACCGCCACGGTCGCAATACTTGCCGGGTTTTTCAGGCACGTTGAAATTCGACACGCCGAACGGCCGCGTTTCGTCTGTCATGTCGACCATGAACGCCATGTGACTGTCCTCGCGGCATTCGTTCTGCGTGGATTCATTGACCACCAGCATCATGTCGCGGGTTTTCGGACGGCCGCTGCGGAAACCTTCGGTCTGCGGCACGAAGTTGCTGAAAGCCTCGACTTCCATGCCGAGGATCGGCAGCGTGGTGTGCGCGCCCACCGTCGGATACATGTCGGAACGGCCGACCTGCGGATAGAGCAGGTTTTCCGGCGTCGGCGCGAACGGGTCTTTCGACTCCGGATTGCCCTTCAGCAACTTCTCGCGGTCGACGATCTGGATCACGCCGCCCTGCAGCGTGCCGTAGCCGAAATAAACACGGTTGCCGACGACGATCGCGCCATGCAGACCTTCCGGCACCTTGGCCATCTTGGAACCCGGTTCCTGGCCGACCAATGCGAAGTTACGAATGAATTTCGGGTTCGCCGGATCGGACAGATCGTAGATCTTGGTAATGCGGCTGCTGCGGAAACCTTCAACACGGCCATCGGTCACCAGATAGGCGATGCCGGTGTCGCATTCCCAGGCGTTTTTATGCGTGTCTTTGTGGCCTTTGACGATGGTCACCAGATGGCTCGGGTTGGACGGATTGGTGACGTCCCAGATTTCATGGCCGGTGGTGCCCCATGTGCGCAAAAGATAGGTCTTGCTGGGGTCGCCTTTGGGCAACGTTTTGCCGTCGCAGATGCGCACCATCTGCGCGCCGCCGCTTTCGCCCTGACCGGGTTCGCCGATGATGTGATGCAGGTACTTGGGCTTTTTCGGATCGGTGACATCGATGATGGAGGTGCCGTTGTCTTCGGTATTGCCGGTCATCGGGTTGACGTGCTTGCCGCCATGGTGCCCGACGTAGGCGATGAACTTGTCGCCCTGTTTGACGATCAGCGGCTGGTAGGCGCTGCGCGCCTGCAGGTCGTTGTAACCAACGAGGCGCATGTTCTTCGATTCGATCTTGCGCGATGCCGGTGCGATGATTGCACCATCTTCTGCAGCCAATGCCGCGCCGCCTGCGCTGAAACCAATGCCCGCAGCCACAATAGCCGCCCATCCGTTACGAAACGAAATTGCCTTGCTTGCGCTCAACATGATTTTCCTCCGGGAAAAAGACGCACACTCTGCCGCTGCTTATTGTTTACTGACTGCGTGCGTCACGCCGTCATAGCGTATTTATTGCGGCTCGAAGACAGGGAGTGTAACCGACTCCGATAATTTGCGGAATGCCGCTTTCAACGGCATGCCGATCTTTGCCTGAGCGGGCGCGCAGCCGGTCAGATTGCTCATCAGGCGCGGACCTTCCTCCAACTCGACCACAGCCACCACATAGGGCACTTCGGCGGCGAACGCCGGGCTGGGCGCGCGATGCACGACGGTAAATGAATACAGCGTGCCGCGGCCGCTGACCGGGGTCCATTCCAGCTTTGCCGAACTGCAATAGGGGCACAGCGGATGCGGATAAAAATGATATTTGCCGCAGTCGTTGCAGCGCGGCATGACAAGGTGGCCTTCGTGCGCGGCCGCCCAGTACGGCCCGGTTGCCGCATCGGGCACCGGCATGGGGCGTTCAATAACTTCGCTCATATTTTCTCCTAGTGAACATCTAACCACCGTTCGCCCCGAGCTTGTCGAAGGGTGAACGTTACAGCCCATTGATTCTGCACGGCTCTCCGTTCATGGTTCGACAAGCTCACCACGAACGGAGGAGTAATTCAGTAAGCTACACGCCAAGCAACAGCGTGCAATGGATGCTGATGACGCCGCCGTTGCCGTGCACCAGCGCGACTTCAGCGTCCTTGACCTGGCGCGCACCAGCCTCGCCGCGCACCTGGCGCACCGCTTCGACCACGTGAAAAAATCCGCCGCCCAGCCCCGGATGCCCGCCCGACAACAAACCGCCGTGCGTGGTGATCGGCAGTTCGCCGCCGAGCCCGATGCGGCCGTTTTCAACAAAATGACCGCCCTCGCCTTTTTTGCAAAACCCGAGGTCTTCAAGCTCGACGATCACGGTGATCGTGAAGCAATCGTAAATCTGCGCCACATCCACATCCGCCGGCGTAAGGCCCGCCGTGCGGAATGCGTCGCGGCCGGAATCGACTGCACCGGTGGTGGTCAATTCGGTGTCGCCAATGTGACTGTGGCGCAGGCCGTAGCCCTGCCCCAGCAGATGCACCGGTTTCTGCTTCAAATCGCGCGCACGTTCGGCGCTGGTGACAATCACCGCCGCCGCACCGTCGGACACAATGGCGCAATCAAAAATATGCAGCGGCGAGGTAATCATGCGCGACTTCAACACGTCGTCAACGGTAATCAGTTCGCGCTTGTGCGCATTCGGATTCAAACTTGCGTGGCGGCGTATGGTCACCGCCACTTCGGCAAGTTGTTCCGGCGTGGTGCCGTACTCGTGCATATGGCGCTGCGCGACCAGTGCATATAAGGAGGGCACCAGCGGCCCGTACGGCACTTCGAATTGCGGATGCGCGCTGCCGCCTTCGGCCATGCTCTTCACTGCCTTGGCACGCGAGCCGTGCGAGAGCAGGTTCTGCCCCGCCACGCACAACACCGTCGAACACTGGCCCGAGGCTATCGCCATCGCCGCCTGATGAATCATGCCGCAGCCCGAGGCGCCGGCGAGATCGACCGTCGACAGAAATTTGGCGCGCACACCGAGATGATGGGCGACCACGCCGCAGGGCATGTTCCAGTGTTCGACGCGCACCGGTGTGGTCAACAGGCCGTCGATGTCGGACATTTTCAGCCCGGCATCGGCCAACGCCGCCTGCGCTGCATCGGCCTGCAATTGCAGCGCCGAACGGTCGGGCACGCTGCCGACCTTGCTCTCGCCGATACCGACGATCGCCGCGTTTGTCTTGCTCATGGTTGCTTTAATCCTTGATATCGACGCCGCGCAGCAGATCGCGCGCGATCACAATTTTCTGAATTTCGGAAGCACCCTCGCCGACGCGGTAATGCCGCACGTCGCGGTAGAAACGCTCGACCGGAAAACCGCGGATCACGCCCATGCCGCCGTGTATCTGCACCGCGCGGTCGGCAACACGCCCGACCATTTCCGAGCAGAACAGTTTGCACATGCTACCGGCAGAACCGATATTCTTGCCGGCCTCCAACCGGCGCAGCACGTCGTAAGCAAGCGCGCGGCCGGCGGCAATGTCAGTCGCCGACTCGACCAGCATCCATTGAATGGCCTGGCGCTCAGCGAGCAGCTTGCCGAATGTCTTGCGCACCTTGACGTGCTCGGTCGCCATCTCTAGCAGGCTCTCAGCGGCGCCGACACAGGAGCACGAGACCGACAGGCGCCCGTCATTCAGGGAGCGCATCGCCACCTTGAAACCGGCGCCGACTTCGCCGACCACCGCCGATTCCGGCAGTTCGCAATCCTCAAAGGTGAGTTCGGCGAGTTTGATCGCGTCGGTCGCAATCGTCGTATCGACACGCGTGACTTCAAAGCCGGGCATGCCCTTCTCGACCAGAAAGGCGGTAATACCGCCGCGCGCACGCTTCACCGGATCGGTCACCGCCATCACCATGATGACGTCGGCGACGTGGCCCCCGCTGATGTAATGCTTACGGCCGTTCAAGATCCATTTGTCGCCGCGCTTTTCGGCATGTGTGCGCATGCCCGCCGCATCCGAACCGCCTTCAGGCTCGGTCAGCGCGAAACCGGATTTCAGTTTTCCGGCAGCAAAGCCGCGCAGAAATTTTTCTTTCTGCTCCGGTGTGCCGTGACGCGTAATCGCCATCGGTGTCATGCCGCTCGAATAGTTGGCGGCGATGGTGAAAGCGCGGTGCAGGCGGCTGAATTCCTCCAGCGCGATGCAATATTGAAACAGACTCAGCCCGCCGCCGCCGTATTCAGCCGGCAAACGCATGCCGCAGTAACCATTTTTCTGCATCACGTCGATACAACCCTGCGGAATTTCACCGCTCTTGTCGATTTCGCGCGCCCACGGTTCGAGTTCCTTAGTGACAAACTTGCGTACGGCATCGCGCATCGCGCGCAGTTCGTCGCTCAACTCCACATCCATCGCCAGGGTTTCCATCACTGTCTTCCTTATTACAGATTGTAAATGCCACTGATTCAGCGGCCAGCAGTTTCACGCCCCCTCTCCCCCTGCGCAGGGGGAGAAGGGGTATAAAACATTCTATTTGCCCGCGGCAAGAATCTCCTGCACCTGCGCAGACCGCGCATTGGCCGCAGCGAATTCCTCGCGCAACCCGCGCGCCAGCCACTGTTTATCGAGCGCAAATGCTGCTTGCGGTTTCGCCGCCAGCGCCAGCGCTGCCGCCTGTGCCGCAGCAGCGAGTTCTGAAGCGGGCACCACTGTTGCGATCAAGGCACGCTCACGTGACTCTGCCGCATTCATGCGACGCCCGCTCAACACCAGATCGCGTGCCAGTGCACTGCCGCCGGCGCGCGCGACAATCGAGATACCGAGAAAGGTCGGAATATTGATATCGATTTCCGGCAGCGAAAACACCGCGCTTTCGGCTGCAATCACACGGTCGGTCAGCAGTGCCAGCATGAAACCCAGACCGATCGCATAGCCGTTGACCGCCGCCACCAGCGGCTTATCGAAAGCGAGTATCGCCGCGAGGCACTGCTCAACCGCGCCGCGCCGGCTCGCCGCCAGCGCTTCGTGCGCAAGATTCTGCGGGTTCTTGACGTCGATGCCGGCAGAAAATATTTTTTCGCCGGCGCCGGTCAGCACTACTGCGGCTATCTCTGCATCCTGCTGCGCCTGCGCCAGTGCTGCGGCAAAAGCAGTCGCGACATTCGCATTCACTGCATTGCCCGCGTGCGGCCGGTCGAAGGCGAGCCACAACACGCGCTCACGCTGTTCGCTGCTAAAGCCGCTCGTTTGCGCATTCATTGAGTCATTCAATCCTTGCGGCGGCCGACCACCAGCGCATCAACCACCTTCGCACCGGCACCCTGTTCGCGCAAGATCAGCGGATTGACGTCGAGTTCGGCAATCTCACCGGACAGATCGCTACCCAGCCACGACAGCCGCACGATCAGATCGCACAAGGCATCGATGTCGCGCGCCGCCGCACCGCGCACGCCTTCGAGCAATTTATAGCCGCGCAATTCCTGCAACATCGCACGCGCGTCAGCCATGTCGATCGGCGCCACGCGGTAAGTGAGGTCATGCAGGACTTCGACGTGGATGCCGCCCAGCCCCGCCACCACCACCGCCCCGAACACCGGATCGGTTACGAGACCCAGCATGATTTCCAGACCCGCCGGCGCCATTTCCTGCACCAGCACACCATCGAGCTTCGCCGTCGCCTTGTAGTTGCGCGCCGCCGCAATCACCGCATCAAAGGCCTCACGCACTGCCGGTTCACCGCGCACATGCAGACGGATAGCGCCGGCTTCGGTCTTGTGCGGAATGTCGGCCGATTCGATCTTCATCGCGATGTCGCCGCCGATCTCGCCGGCGATGCGCACCGCATCAGCGGCGGTTTTCGCCAGCGCTTCGCGCGTCACCGGAAAACCATACGCTGCGAGCACTTCCTTGCTCGCGCGCTCGGTCATCGTGCCGGCAGCTTTCTTCACTAACGCACGCGCCGCTTCAACATCAATACCGGCCGGCCGCGCCGGCTGCGCGCGTTGCGCGTTCGCTGCGGTGAATTTGCCGTATTCGACTGCTGCCTGTACTGCCTTCACGCAACTCAGCGTATTGCGGAACACCGGCATGCCGGTGGCGGCGACGGTCAGTTGCGTGAACTCGGGTTGATCGTTGCATTTGCCGATCCACAACATTGCCATCGGTTTTCTGGTCGCTTTCCACGCTTCGACCGCGGCTTCCAGATCGGCGCGCGGCGTCATCGTGTAAGTCGGGATCACCATATCGATGTTGTCATCAGCAGCAATGGTCTCGACACAACGGCGAAACAAGTCGGCCTTGCCGATGAGCGCATTACTGACATCGGTCGGGTTGGCGGTGGTCGCCATCTTTGGCAGAAAACTCGCCAGCTCTGCGCACGTTGCCTTGCTGTATTCAGGCCAGCTCAACCCGTTGGCTGCGCCGTGATCGACCAGCAGTACACCGTTACCGCCGGAAATCGTCGTCGCCGCACAACGCGCACCTTGCGGAATGCGTTTCGCACGCAGCAGCATCGCCATTTCGTAGAGCTCGTTGCAATCATCGACACGGATGACGCCGCATTGTCTCAGCGCCGCGTCAGTCACGTCGTCGGAACCCGCCATCGCGCCGGTGTGCGACGCTGCGGCGTATCCGCCCGCCTCGGTGCGGCCAAGCTTGACCATGACGACGGGCTTCTTCAGCGACGCAGCACGGCGCGCCGTCGCCATGAAACGCCGGCCGTCCGGAATGTGTTCCACCAGCGCCATGATGACGTCAGTCGCCGGGTCATCGATCATGAATTCGATGAAATCAATGATGTTGAGGTCGGCTGAATTGCCGCAACTCACCTGATAGCTGATGTCGACGCCGGATTCCTGCGCGCGCCACATTACGTTGACCTGACCGGCGCCGCCGCTTTGCGACACCACACCGACATTGCCTGCCGCGCGGCGCGGCCCGGCAATCGTCGCCGAGGTCGTCATCGCAAACGCATCGACAAAGCTGATCATGCCGTTGCAGTTCGGGCCCATGATGCGCATGCCCGAACGGTGCGCCAGCGCCACAACTTCTGCCTGCAATGCCTTACCTTCCGCCGTGCCGCTCTCGGCGAAACCGCCGGTATAGACGGTGACGAAGCGCGCGCCGCGCGCCGCACAGTCTTCGAGGATGCCCAGCACATGCCCGGCCGGCACCACCACGCCGACGTGATCGGGCGCCTCGGGCAGATCGCGGACGCTGGCATAACATTCGTGACCGCGGACCTTCTGCCCCTTGAAACGCGGATTGACCGGATAAACTTTTCCCTGGTAACCGAAGTCGCTCATGCGCATCAGCACTTTGCCGGCGAAACGCGAAAGGTCGTCGGTGGCGCCGACCAGCGCAACGCTGGCAGGATTGAAGAATTTTTTCAGATCTGCTTTCGGTGCGGAGTTCATTGAGTGTTTTTCCCCTGCGCTTTTTTATTTAACCCCAGCGCCTGCTGGATGTTGAATGCAATTTCTTCGATATCATCGAGCAGCGTCTGACGCGGCCCGCCGGCGAAATGCGGTGTCATCAGAAAATTGTCAAAAGCGAGTAGCGGTTCGTCGGCGGCCACCGGCTCCTGATAGTGCACATCGGCAGCAGCTGCGGCGAGGCGGCCGGATTTCAGCGCCGCCACCAGCGCATCATGCGCGACAATCTCGGCGCGCGAGGTATTGATCAGCCAGGCGCCGGGTTTTATTTTTGACAACGCGTCGGCGTCAACCAGTCCGCGCGTCGCCGCTTCCAGCGGCAGGTGTACGCTCAGAATATCCGAGGTCGCGAACAACTCATCCCGCGCGCAATATTTCAATCCGAGCGTAATTTCTTCCGTCGCCGGCAGCCGGTTGCGGCGGTGATATTGCAGTTGAAGTCCGAAAGCGCGTGCCAGCGGCGCCAATTCGCGCGCAATTTCACCGAATCCAAGCAAACCCAGCGTCATGCCGTGTATGACACGCAGGCCGCCGACACGCCCGTAGTTATTGGCGCCGGTGTGGCGCGTATCGTATTTGCGGTACTCGTAACCGAGTTTCTGCAGACGCTCTGCTGTAACCTTGCCGGCGAGGCGATGCAACTGCTTCGCCAGACCGAGTATCAATGCCATGGTGTGCTCGGCCACCGCGATATTGGTACGCCGGCGCTGCGTCTTGACCGTGATGCCGCACCGCTCGCAGGCAGCAAGATCGATATTGTCTGCACGTATGCCGAACTTGTGTATGAAACGCAGCTTCGGCGCCAACGCCAGCTCAGCTTCGCCGACGGCAAGACTTTCAACTACCAGCGCTTCGGCATCCGGCAATGCAGCGTGCAATTCCTGCGGCGTTTTGATCAAACGTATGTCGGAGGGAAACACGCCGGGCAGGCGCGCGTGAACGTCAGCCAGCCATTTGTCCTGATCGATATCGTGCGCAACATAATCGGCAAATACCGTCATGCGCTCGGCCGGGGTCGCCGAATCAAGCAACACCTGCAAAAAACGCAAAACCTTGTCGTCTTCAACTGCGATTACAGTCACGTCATCGATCTTTCAACAGCTTTTAACCATTCGTACAAGCCGGCGTCGGCAATGCGCACCTCCGCGCGAACAAGCGCAGCGCCGCATCGACTCTTGTGCCGCCCCTCGAATATTGGAATCCGGTTTATCCGGTGCGATTCGCCGGATTGCACTGAAAAAAAGCGCCCCCGGTGCCGCACGCGATGATATCACGCAGCGCACCCCTCCCCGGCGCAGCGCCGGCGCTGCGCGAATTGTGCGATTCGAGCAGCGTTTACGGCTTTGTAATCGCTTTGTCACGTGACGCCGTTACGCTTCGCGCAACCAAATAGATAGCCACTTGATGGAAAGCCCCTACAAAGGCAAGACCGGTCTGAAGCGTGTGTGGAACGCACTGTTCTACTCGTTCGACGGGCTCGCCGCGGCATTCCGCCACGAAGACGCCTTTCGCCAGGAAATCGGGTTGGCCTGCATATTAGTACCGCTTGCGCTGTACCTGCCGGTTGCCGTCGCCATGAAGAGCATGATGATCGTCAGCGTCATCGCCGTGCTGGTGGTCGAGTTGCTCAACTCCGGCATCGAAGCAGTGACCGACCGTGTCTCACTCGAAGATCACGCACTGGCCAAACGCGCCAAGGATCTCGGCAGCGCGGCGGTGCTGCTGTCGGTGGCCAATGTAATCATTGTCTGGGCGCTGGCATTGTTGTGATGCGCCAGGCAATCGTGTCAACGCCGCTTTCATCAAACCGTCATCCAGCTGTCATCGAAATTTCTCGTTCGGCGGGCACAATCGTGACAATGCAAGACGCCCAGATCATCTGCCAGCAATTGCCGGAGTCGCACCGCTCCCTGCGCGTTGCCGTCGTCACCGAAACCTACCCGCCGGAAATCAACGGCGTTGCCATCACCATCCAACGCATGATCGAAGGCCTGCGCACACGTGATCATGAAGTGCAGCTGATCCGGCCGCGCCAGAACAGCAGCGACAGCGCTGCCGTGGAACCGCGCTTCGAGGAAGTTCTCGGCAAAGGCATGGCGATCCCGCGTTACGACAATTTGAAGATGGGCCTGCCGGCCAAGCAGGTGCTCGCCCGGCTGTGGTCGCTGAACCGTCCGGATGTCGTGCATATTGTTACCGAAGGCCCGCTCGGCTGGTCGGCGCTCGCCGTCGCGCTCAAACTGCGCATTCCCTGCTGCAGCGATTTCCACACCAATTTTCACAGTTACAGCGGACACTACGGCATCGGCTGGCTACGCAAACCGATAGCCGGTTATTTGCGGCGCTTTCACAATAAAGCGCATTGCACGCTGGTACCGACAAAATCGCTGCGCGACGATCTGGAAGGTCACGGCTATCTGAATCTGCGTGTGGTGCCGCGCGGCGTCGACACGCGTTTGTTTACGCCGCAGCGCCGCAACAACACCCTGCGTGAACGCTGGGGCGTGGCGCACGGGCAGACCGTCGCACTCTATGTCGGCCGGCTCGCACCGGAAAAAAATCTGGCCACCGTCATCAAGACCTATTCCGCCATGCGCGCGGCGGATCCACATGTGCGCCTAGTCATGGTCGGCGACGGCCCCGAGCGCAAAACGCTGCAGGCGCAGGACGCCGGCATCATCTTCGCCGGCATGCAGACCGGTGAAGCGCTGGCGGAACATTACGCATCGAGCGATATATTTCTGTTCCCCAGCACCACCGAAACCTTCGGCAATGTCACGGTGGAAGCGCTCGCCAGTGGTGTCGCCGTCGTTGCGTACGATTACGCCGCCGCCGCGGAATACATACGGCACGGCGAAAACGGCCTGCTCGCCGCCTTTGACAATACCCGCGAATTCGTCAGTCTCGCAGTGCGACTCGCCTGCAACCGGCCGCACGCCGCTGTGCTCGGCCAGGCGGCGCGCGTGCTGATGGAACAGCACGACTGGCGGTCGGTCTGCTCCGCTTTCGAAACCGCCCTGCGCGAAGTCATCGCCTCTCAACATCGCCCGGAGACGATCGACAACCGCCTGTCGGCCTGAGATCGACCATGCCCATGGACACTGCCACACATAAATCGCCGGCGCCGCCCGAAAAAGCGACACACAGGGTGCGCTCGCTCTTTCTCTCCGACATCCATCTCGGATCGCGCGCCTGCCGCGCCGAAGAACTGCTCGAATTTCTGAAGGACTATGAAGCCTCTAACATTTTTCTGCTTGGCGACATCGTCGATTTCTGGGCGATGAGCCGCAGCCTCTACTGGCCGGCGCAGCACAACACCGTGGTGCAGAAGCTGCTCAAAAAAGCACGCCACCATGTGCGCGTCTATCTGATCCCCGGCAATCACGACGAAGCGCTGCGCGATTATGTCGGCAGTTCGTTCGGCGACATCACGCTGCTGCGCGACCATGTGCATACCGCCGCCGACGGTCGCCGTTACGCACTGCTGCACGGCGACGAATACGATCAGGTGACAACCTATCACCGCTGGGTATCGGTACTCGGCGATATTTCCTACACCCTGCTGGTGCGCCTTAACCGGTTGCTCTCGTTCATCCGGCGCAGGATCGGCGTCAGTGGACACTGGTCGCTGGCCGATTATGCGAAGCGCAACGTACTGCGCGCAGTCAGTTTTATCAGCGATTTCGAAACTTCCGTGGTCCATAACGTCAAGAAACGCGGCCTCGACGGCGTGATCTGCGGCCACATCCATACACCGGTGATCAAACGCATCGATGGCTTGACTTACATCAATTGCGGCGACTGGGTCGACAGTTGCACCGCCATCGTCGAACACTACGACGGCCGCATGCAGCTGGTACGCTGGATGCAGCCCGACGCGGCGGCGTCGGCGTGTGATGTTGAGATCGCCGAAGCACCATCGCGTTGAAAGAAACCCTGCGTGCGTGCAGGGCTTGTGCAATTTCCCCCGCCGTTACGGACAATGCGCTGTAACATGTTTGTAATATGCCGTTGTTACGCTGCGCCGAGTTTAGAATTGCGGCTGCCGGCCTCAATCTGAAACGGAAAAGCCGAACCGGGCAACCGATGGTAAAACCAGTACTCGCCACCGATCTGTACCTCAATCGTGAACTCGGACAGCTCGCTTTCAACCGCCGCGTTCTGGCGCTGGCGGAAGACAAACGCATCCCGGCACTTGAACGGCTGCGCTATCTCTGCATCGTCGACAGCAATCTCGACGAATTCTTCGAAATCCGCATCGCCGGCCTGAAAGAAGAAATCGCCGCGCGCGCGCCGGCCGGGCCCGACGGCATGCCGCTCGAGCAGGTATTTCGCGAGATTGAGCGCAAGACCAAGGCACTCGTCGCCAGGCAGTACGAAATACTCAATAACGATGTGCTACCGCAACTGGCGGCAGACGGCATCCGCATCCTGCGCCGGACCAAATGGAACGCCGCGCAAAAAGCCTGGGTGCGCGATTATTTTTTCCGCGAGTTAATGCCTGTGCTGACGCCGATCGGCCTTGACCCTTCGCATCCGTTTCCACGCCTGTTGAACAAAAGCCTCAACTTCGTGGTTGAACTTGACGGCAAGGATGCCTTCGGCCGCAAATCGAGCATGGCCATCGTACAGGCGCCGCGCGTGTTGCCGCGCGTGATCGCGCTGCCGCGCTCGATCGCAGGCTGCGAATACGGCTTCATGTTTTTGTCGTCGATACTGCATGCTCATGTCGGCGAACTGTTTCCCGGTATGGCAGTGGTCGGCTGCTACCAGTTTCAACTCACGCGCAACAGCGACCTCTACATCGACGAAGAAGAACTGCGCGAACTGAAAAGCCTGCGCAAGGCGCTGCAGGGCGAATTGCGACAGCGTCAGTTCGGCGACGGCGTGCGCCTTGAAGTAGCCGACGAATGCCCGCGCCGGCTCGCCGACGCACTATTACAGCAGTTCGGCCTGAATGAAATCGATCTTTACCAGATCAACGGCCCGGTCAATCTGATGCGCCTCTTGCAGATTGCCGACCGCGTTGACCGGCCGGCACTGAAATTTCCGGCCTTTGTACCGGGTATGCCGCGCGACCTCTTGCGTTATCCCGGCGTTTTCGATTGCATCCGCCGCAGCGACATCCTGCTGCACCACCCTTTCCAATCGTTTTTGCCGGTGATCAATTTCATCGAGCAGGCCGCGCGCGATCCGCAGGTTGTCGCGATCAAACAAACCGTTTATCGCACCGGCGCACAGTCGGCGATGATGGAATTGCTGATGCAGGCGGCGCGCAGCGGCAAGGCCGTCACCGTGGTGGTCGAGTTGATGGCGCGTTTTGACGAAGAAGCCAATATCAACTGGGCGCAACAGCTTGAAGAAGCCGGCGCCCACGTTATCTATGGCGTGGTCGGCCACAAGACGCACG
Organism: Betaproteobacteria bacterium; assembly: GCA_025363435.1. GTDB lineage: Bacteria > Pseudomonadota > Gammaproteobacteria > Burkholderiales > SG8-41 > PALSA-1004. The sequence goes on along the minus strand of JANYDY010000032.1, from coordinate 6,501 downwards.
CGAAGATGGCGCTGGTAGTGCGGCGCGAAGGTACCACGCTGCGCCGCTACGTGCATTTATCGACCGGCAACTACCATTCGCGCACTGCAACGCTTTATACCGACTTCGGCCTCTTTACCTGCAACGAGGAGATCTGCTCCGACGTCAACGAAGTGTTCATGCAACTCACCGGGCTTGGCAAAGCGAGCAAGCTGAAACATTTGTGGCAGGCGCCGTTTACCCTGCACCAGCGCACCATCAAGGCGATCCAGACTGAAGCGCGTAACGCCGCCGCCGGCCGCAAGGGACGCATTGTCGCGCGCATGAACGCGCTGCTTGAACCTGAAATCATCGCTGCACTCTATGCGGCATCACAGGCCGGCGTCACCATCGATCTGATTGTGCGCGGCGTCTGCGCGCTGCGTCCGGAGTTGCCGGGCGTTTCGGAAAATATCCGCGTGCGTTCGGTGCTCGGCCGCTTTCTTGAACACAGCCGCGTGTTTTATTTCTACAACGGCGGCGCCGAGGATGTTTACCTTTCAAGCGCCGACTGGATGGACCGTAATTTTTTCCGCCGCATTGAAATCTGCTTCCCGGTGCTGGAGCCGCGTCTGAAAAAGCGCGTCATCCGCGAAGGCCTCACCGCCTGTCTGGCCCGCGATGTCGAGGCCTGGGAGATGGATGCGAACGGCGAATATCATTTCCGCAAAGGCAAGCGCGGCCGCGCCGGGCATTCGCAAACGGTATTACTGGACCTGCTTGCCGCCAAACAATCAGGCTAGAACTGCGTCTACGCGGCCTGCGCTTCGCTGCCGGCTTCCGGCTCGCGCAAGGTCCGCACATCGAGTTTATAACCGGTAACCTCCCACTCGGCCATTTCCTCTTCGAGTGCGGTCACCGTCAGCGGATTGCCGGCCAGCCATTCGCGGTCGATATCGAGACGAACGCCGCGATTGCTGACTTTAGCGCTGATAGCCGGGCACGCAATGTCAGTGCGGCTGCGGTAAATCAAGGCGGCCAGCCGCAAGGCCATCACCATCCGCCAGTCCGCCTCGTCGGGGCCGCGCACAAACACCTTGCGCAAGGCGCGGCGGTGCGCCAGCACCAGCGTCGACAATTGATCCTGCTCCATTTTCGAAAAACCCGGCATATCGGCGTTTTGCACAATATAAGCCGAATGGCGGTGATAACCGCTGTAGGCAACGGAGATGCCGATCTCGTGCAGCTTCGCCGCCCACACCAGATATTGCGGCGCCGTGTCATCAGGGTTTTCATCGCCCTGCGTGAACAACGCAAAAAGATCACGCGCCAATGCGGCGACGCGGCGCGCCTGCTGCGAATCGACATGGTAGCGCTGCATGAACTGCGAGACGGTGACATCGCGCATGTCGTGATGCTGGGTGCGCCCGAGCAGGTCATACAGTATGCCCTGCCGCATGGCGCCGCCGGCGACGCCCATCGATTCGATGCCGAGTTCCGACAATACGGCGCCCATGATAGCGAGGCCGCCGGCGATCACCGGCCGGCGATCGCTTTTAAGGCCCTTGAGGTCTAGACCATCGATGTCGCCGGCCCTGATCATGGCGGCGCGCAATTGATCAAGGCCATCGGCCGTAATCGTGCCGTCGCCGAAACCGTTGAGTTGCAGTATCTCGGCCAGCGCACGGGCCGTGCCTGACGAACCGAATGCCTCCTGCCAATTGCCTTTGGCGAAGCGCGACACCAGCGTCTGCATCTCGTTGCGTGCCGCCAGTTCGGCGCGTTTCATTGCGCTCTTGGTGATCTTGCCGTCGTCGAAATATTTTCGGCTGTAGCTGACGCAGCCCATGTAGGTGCTATCGAGACGCAGCGGCTTGAACTCACGGCCAATGATGAATTCTGTCGAACCGCCGCCGATATCAACGATCAGGCGTTTGTCCTCGGACGCCGGTAAACCGTGCGAAACACCGATATAAATCAGCCGCGCCTCTTCACGTCCGGCCACCACCTCAATCGGAAAACCAAGCGCCGCCTGCGCCTGTTTCAGAAAACCGGATGCATTCTTCGCCACCCGCAGGGTATTGGTACCAACCGCGCGCACCGCATGGCGGTCGAAGCCGCGCAAGCGTTCGCCAAAGCGGTTCAGGCAGTCGAGTGCGCGCTGTTGTGATTCTTCATCGAGCCGTTTCTCGCGATTGAGCCCGGCGCCGAGACGGATCGGTTCGCGCAGCGAATCAAGCGGGTATATCTGGTCGCCGACGGCGCGCGCGACTTGCAAATGGAAGGAGTTTGAACCGAGATCGACTGCGGCGAGTGTGGAGTAGACCGCCATGGCGGCTAGTTATCCCCGCCGCGGCGCAACGCGCGCGCAATGCGATCAAGATGTGGATAGCGGGTCTTCACAGTACCGAAAGTATAGGCATTTCGCATCATAGTTGCTACGGTTTTTTGCAACCGCAGCGCTCGTTTTCCAATGACGCTTTGCGCGTTCATGCAGTCGTGACCGTCATTATTTCGCAAAAATTGTTTCACCGACCTGTAACCGCGCTTGTTTACCTTATGCGCAATTTCATCAAAGGAGATCATGCATGCTGCAGAGCCTTGTCAGAACACGAGCACAGCAAAAGACGCCTCTCGAAGTCTCTATAGCGCGCAACGACCATGAAGTGTTCGAAGCGCAACGCCTGCGCTTCAAAGTGTTCGCCGAGGAAATGGGCGCACGCGTCAAAGATGCGCAATCCGGTATCGACTGCGACATGTTCGACCGGCACTGCGAGCATCTGATCGTGCGTGACACCGCAAGCGGCCAGGTTGTCGGCACCTATCGCATCCTGAATCCGGCCTCCGCACAGCGGCTGGGCGGATTTTACGCCGACGAAGAATTCGATATGACACGGCTCAATCACCTGCGCGAGCAGATCGTCGAAGTGGGCCGCTCCTGCGTGCATATGAACTACCGCACCGGCGGCACAATTGCGCTGCTGTGGTCGGGCATCCTGCGCTACATGCAGCATCACGGCTATCAATACATCATCGGCTGCGCCAGCGTCAGCATGGCCGACGGCGGCCAAAGCGCGGTATCGATCTACCGGCGGCTCGAGCAGACCAGCCTGTGCCCGATCGAATATCGCACTTTTCCGCGCTGCGAACTGCCGCTCGACGCCTACAACAACGATACTGTGGCAACGCGTCTGCCCTCGCTGATCAAGGGTTATCTGCATATCGGCGCCCAAGTCTGCAGCACACCGGCATGGGATCCGGACTTCAATACGGCGGATCTGCTGATGATGTTGCCGGCAGCGCGCATTGATGCGCGCTATGCAAGGCATTTTCTGCGCAGATAACGGTCAGGTACCGATCACGCCGCCGTCGTCTTTGCGGATGACGACGGTGGCCGAACGCGGCCGCCCAGCGGACGGTCCTTCGGGCCAACTGCTGACTGCCAGCGGTTGTACGGGGTCGCTGCGTTCACTCGCGGTCTCGCCGGGATGCTGGATGTTGATGAACATGGTGGTACCGTCGGGCGTTTCGGTGATGCCGGTAATCTCGCAGCCTTTCGGGCCGGTAAGAAAACGCGTGATACGGCCGCTGGCGATGTCAGCGCACAGCATCTGGTTGTTGCCGATGCCTGCGTACTCGCCGCGATACAACGCGCTGGTTGATACGTCGGTCTGTATCCATAAGCGGCCGGCCGGATCGAACCACAGGCCATCCGGGCTGCCGAAGACATCGCCTTTGATATTGCCGTGTTTTCCCGCATCGGGCAGCAGAGGGTCGCCAGCCATGACAAAAATGTCCCAGCGGAATGCGCCGGCGGAAAAATCGCCGCCGTCTTCCTTCCAGCGAATGATGTGGCCGAAGGTATTGTTGACGCGCGGATTGGCCGCATCAACGCCCGGCTGGTCCTTGCCGCCGCGCGCGCTGCTGTTGGTCAGCGTGCAATACACTGAGCTGTCGATCGGATTAACCGCGGTCCATTCGGGGCGATCCATTTTTGTCGCCCCCGCGATATCGGCAGCCTGGCGCGTTTTGATCAGCACATCGGCCTGAGAGGCAAAGCCGTTACCTGCCGTCAGGCCGTTTTTGCCATGCGTGAGTTCGAGCCACTGCCCCGTGCCATCGGCGTTGAATTTCGCGACATAAAGTGTGCCGTGATCGAGCAGATCGCGGTTGGCAGCACGGTCATTGCGGTTCCAGGCATCGCGCGAAACCCATTTGTAGATGTATTCGAACTGCTGATCATCGCCCATGTAAAAAACGACGCGATCATCCTTGGTTACCGCGAGCGCCGCGCCCTCGTGCTTGATGCGGCCGAGCGCGGTGCGCTTGACTGGCTTGTAGGCGGGATCGTACGGATCGATTTCGACGATCCAGCCGAAGCGGTTGGTCTCGTTCGGATGCGCCGCCGCATCAAAGCGCGCGTCGAATTCATGCCAGCGATAACCGGCGCCTTTCGCGTTCACACCGTAGCGGCTTTGCTCTGCCGGAATCTTGCCGTCGTTGGCAAAATAACCATTCCAGTTTTCTTCGCAAGTCAGATATGTGTCCCATGGCGTATAGCCGTTGGCGCAATTGTTAATGGTGCCCAGCACTTCGATACCGGCCGGGTCGGCCGCCGTACGCATGGCCGCATGCCCGGCAGCCGGGCCGGCAATCCGCATCGGCGTCATCGCCGAAACGCGCCGTGCGTATACCGAAGGCCGCACCACCGTCCAGCCGCCACTACGCAATTCAATCTCGATCACCGACATGCCGTGCGCGGCCTGCGCCTTGCGCACTTTCGCCGCACTCCAGGCGTTCATGCCGTCCGTATGCAGCAGCCCGTCGTCGCTGTATTCGTGGTTGATGGCGAGCAGACCGCGCGTTGAATCGGCCGAACCGTGCGGCAGCGGAAAAAACTGCATGCCGTCGTGATGCATGCCGGCCTGCAATAGCTGCTCGTCAGCCGTATTGCCCGCATCGCCGCGAAATTCCGGCATGCCCTGCAGGCTGCCGATGCTGTCGCCCCAGCGATACAGCGGCGTCGCCGTATAACCTGCCGGCACACGCACGCGGTCTTCCGTCGAAAGCGAGATTGGCGCAAAACCGATGGCGCCCGCGTCCATGCGCATGCCCGGCGTTGCGCAACCCGCCGGCAAACCGAGCAGCGGCAATGTCGCAACGCCCTTCAGGAGTTGACGCCGCGACAGGCGCGCGCTGAATACGTCGGAAAAACTCCCGGCTACCGATTGATTGTCGATCCTCGATGGATCGCTGAAACTGCTGCTCATGATAGCCCCGCCCATTTCTGATCTGGAGCATTGAAGGCTAGCGCAAGCGCATGACAATCCGATGACGCCCGCGTGCGCAAATTATCGGCACGGGCAATTTCACTGCAACATTCGGCTGCTATCTTCGGCGCGACCAAAAAGGAGCCTAGCGATGAAACCGTTTGTGATGATTACGCGCCCGGTCGCCCCCGCAGCGGTTGAACTGTTGAGCAGCGTTTGCGACATATTGCCGAGAATAGCCCTCGCCGAACGGCGCCAGGGTGACTTCTACATCGTAGCCGGTTGTACCGAAGCACTGTTGCTGGCAACGCCCGAACGCGTCGATGACCAGTTGTTGCGCGATTTTCCGCGCCTGCGCGCACTTGCCTGCACCTTTCGCCTGCCCGAGCACATCGACGTCGCCGCGTGCACACGCCGCGGCGTATGGGTCACCAATGTTTCCACGCAGTGGCTGGGACGCGAGGCTGAAATCGAAGCGGCGCGCAATATCCTCGATGTATTCAGCGGCGATATTCCGCGCGGCGCGATGAATGAAGTGCTGCAACCCGCCGCCTGAGCGCTAACTCGCCGGGCGCGGTGTCCGCGCGCCAAATCGGGGCAGGTGAACCAGCGCGATACTGAACCATACGCCGACCGTAAAATACAGAGTCATCCACGGGATTTCTTCGCGCCATTTCTCCCATTCATGGCTGACGCTGCACAGTCTTGAAACGTCGTGCAACCCCTCAAGCAGCGACAATTGCTGCAGCCCCAGCATCGCATCGCCATGCCAGCGCAAAAAATACATCGGCAGATCGACGACCAGCATGAAAATAATATAGGCAGCGCCGCAGCCTGCCGCCACCGCTAGCAAACGCCGCGCCGCGGCGTCGAAATGCGGCCTCACGGCATAAAAACCCGCCACCAGCAACATCGCCGACAGTGTCCACAACGAGTTTTCCGCCAGATGCGCCAAATTGTTGCGCGTCAGAACGGCGTACCAGGAAAAAAATTCCGCAATAACGATGAGCGGCACCAGCAGGCGTGCCGCCAGACGCATGAATCCAACCCCGGCCGCCGCGCCAAGTTCGTGCGCCAGCAGCGCCCATTGCGCGATAAAGCAGAGTTCGGCCAGCGTGGCGACCGAGCGCCCGATCGCGACACGCGACAGCCAGGGATCGAACAGACAAAGACGCGGCACATCGATCAGCGGCAGCACCGAACGGAAGCCGCAACCCAGCACATAGGCGGCCGACAACCAGAACAAGCGCCGTCTCGCTGCGTAGTGATCCGG
>JANYDY010000001.1 GCA_025363435.1 Betaproteobacteria bacterium | reverse complement strand
ATGCTGGGGCCGGCGATGATCAGCGGGCTCCACAAGCCGGTTTTGAAACCGGTGTGCGCCCAATAGGTGAAACTGCCGCCGATGATGTCGGTCCATTGCTGCACGTGCGTTTTCGCATCGTCGCCGCCGCTGTACATCGGCGAGGTAATCGCCACCACGCTGTGCACGGTGACGATGTTCTCGCCTTTCTTGAAGCCGCGGTCTTCGCCGTAAGTTGGCCAGCCGACCGCTGCAGCACTGTCTTCGTCTTCGGCCATGGCGACTAGAAAGGTCTGGCCGATGCTGCCCTTGTCGCCGGCGCCCGGCGGAATGCGAAAGCCGCAGATGTTGCGCAGATACATGCGCACGAAGCGGCCGATGCTGGTATTGGCCTGACGGCCGACGCGCATCACGCCCTGACCGTAATTGAAATCGAGCTCCTTGATGATAGGGCCGCTGACGATGACGACCGGTTCCCAGCCCGGTGTCGAGCCCGAGTCTTCAACGCGGTAGAGCGGATCGCACAGCGCATCGACGATCGCGATCAAGAGCGGCATGTATTCCGGGCGGCAACCCGCCATCACGCCGTTGATGGCGATGCTGAGGATGGAGGCTTCGCGGCCTTCCTGCGGAATCACACGCAGCACTTCTTCCGCTTTGCGTTCGGTAAATTTGAGAAAGGCATCGACGCGTTCGCGCGTCGGCGGCGTCACCGGCAGACCGTCGGTCCACAGGTTCTTGTAGAAATGTTCCTGCACTTCATCGTAGTCGCCGCTGAAGACTACCGCGCCCGCTTGCGGTTCGATTGTGTTGTCGTCCTCGACCAGCGTCTCACCGGTGAGTCCCTTGAGCAGGCCGGGGGCGAGGCTCTCTTCGACCTTGCGCATGAGTTCGGCTTCGCTGTCGACCATCGGCGCGCCGGGATAGACGCCGATCGCCAGCGGCACGCCCTGACCTTTGGCAATCACCTCGGCCTGTTTCAAAAACCCCGAGCCGATAATGGACGCGGTCGGTACCCCCAGTTTTTCGACCATTGCTGCGGCCCGCAACACGGCGGGCGTGCAGCTCCCTCAGGCGCCGATGCCGACGATGGCGGCGTCGGCTTTGAATGCTTTCAATTTGTCGGGGATGGTCGCGGAGACTTCGTGTTCGCGCGCGCCGTGAAAATTACCGATCTCGGTGTACGGCACGAACTTGACGCCGGGAAAGCGCTTTTTGATGTATTCGCGCACCAGCGGGTAAATCGTTTCACCGCGAAATATCACGTCCCACAATTCGACGATGGTTTTGCCGTTGAGATCGGGCAGGCGCGGCGCGGCAGCGGTTTTTTTCACCGCTTTGCGCGACAACGGCCACAACACGTCGTAATGCGGTTCTGAATTTTTCGGTGCGGTCATGATATCTCCTGATTCGATCAGTCCGGATTCTACTGCGGCTCGATGCCGGCGGCTTTGATGATGCGCGCGTACTTGCTGTTCTCTCTGTTGAGAAAATCGGCGAACTGCGCCGGCGTACTGGCGACCACCGCCATGCCGTCAGCAGCGAGCCGTTCGCGCGTATCCGGTTGATTGAGTATTTGCGCGACTTCAGTGTACAACTTCGTAATGACATCACGAGGCGTGCCGCCGGTGACCATCAGCGCAGTCCACGTTGTCATGTCATAGCCGGGCAGGCCGGATTCGGCGATCGCTGGAATTTCGGGTGCGAATGGCGAGCGCTGCGGCGTGGTGACGCCGAGTGCGCGCAGACGCCCGCTTTTGATGTACGGCAGGCTTTGCAGCGCGTTCATGAAGTAGAGCGAAATCTGGCCGCTCATCAGATCAATCACGCCGGCGCCGCCGCCTTTGTACGGCACATGCGTCATCTTGACGCCGGCCGACAGCGCAAACCATTCGGCGGCGAGTTGATTGAGCGAACCGATGCCCGACGAACCGAAACTGATTTCCTGCGGACGCGCTTTTGCCAGTGCGATCAAATCATGCGCGGTTTTCGCCGGTAGCGAAGGATGCACGGTCAGTGTCAGCGGGCCGGCGACGAGCTGCGACACCGGTGCCAGATCGCGCAACTGGTCGTACGGCAGATTTTTATACATGATCGGATTGGCGGCAAAACCGGCCGGCACGATCAACAGTGTGTGTCCGTCAGGCGGCGCTTTGGCGGTCATCGCTGCGCCTATGGTGCCGTTGGCGCCCGGGCGGTTATCGGCAATCACCGGTACTTTGAATTTTTCATTGAGCCGTTGCGCCAGCACGCGGCCGAGGATGTCGGTCGAGCCGCCGGGCGCGAAGGGAATGATGACGCGCACCGGGCCGGACGGATAATTTTGTGCAAAGACCGAAGATGCAAAACAAAAAAATAGTGCCGGCAGGAAACGTTGCGTCTTCTTCATGGCGCTAAGAACCCTTGATACCGGCAGTCTGAATGATGCGGTTGTACTTGGCGGTTTCGCGGGCGAGAAATTCGATGAACTGTTCGGATGTGCTGCCGACCACCGTCATGCCTTCACCGGCGAGGCGTTCTTTCAATTCCGGCAGATTAAGCACGCGCGTGACTTCCTGTTGCAGCTTGACGATGATTTCGCGCGGTGTGCCGCCCTGCACCAGCAGGCCGTACCAGTTTGTCATGTCGAATTCACGCAGCCCGGCTTCGGCGATGGACGGCAGGTCCGGTGCGATGGCAGAGCGTTGCGGGCTGGTGACGCCGAGCGCGCGCAGTTTGCCGGTTTTGATCAGCGGCAGGCTTTGCAGCACGTTCATGAAATAAATCGGCACCTGGCCGCTTAATACGTCGATCACCGCTGCACCCGAACCCTTGAACGGGATATGCACGATCTTGATGCCGGCCGACGCGTTGAACAGCTCGGCGCACAGGTGCGGCAGCGAGCCGTTGCCGGCCGAGCCGACGTTGAGCGCATCGGGTCTTGCTTTGGCGAGTGCAATCAGGTCTTTCACGTTTTTTACCGGTAGCGACGGATGCGCGACGAGCACCAGCGGCCCCGAGGCGAGATGCGACACCGGCGCGAGTTCGCGCGCCTGATCGTAAGGCAGATTTTTATACAGCGCCGGGTTGGCGGCATAACCCGCTGGCACGATCAACATCGTGTAGCCATCGGGCGCGCTCTTGGCGACGTAGGCGGCGCCCACCGTGCCGTTGGCGCCGGCGCGGTTCTCAACCACCACCGGCTGGTTGAAACGCTCGTTAAGTTTCTGCCCGATGGTGCGCGACAGTATGTCGGTGCCGCCGCCGGGCGGGTAGGGCGAGACGATGCGCAGCGGGCCGTTCGGATAATTCTGTGCGGCTGAGGGCATGACTGCGAACGCCGTCGCAGTCAATGCAAGTGCGGCGAGCGCATTGCGCTGCGACATGTACTGTATTGGCGCCATCGGCAGTTCTCCACGTGCAATGCTTTAATCAGTGCGGGGTTCGACAGATGTTCCCCGCACGCCGATAATGTAACGAAGCTGGTTCCGCCGTATTTAAATACAAAGGGGATCGGAATGAAAGCCTGGCGACTTATTTGCACGTTTGGCTTGTTCCTGCTTGCCGCTGCGGCGCTTGCGCAGCCCTATCCGAACAAACGCGTCGAAGTGATCCTCGGCGGGCCGGCCGGCGGCGGGCTCGATCAGCTGGCGCGTGCCTTCGAGCAGGCGCTGCGCGAAGCGAAACTGTTCGAGCAGCCGCTGGTGATTGTCAATATGGCGGGTGGCGGTGGCAACGCGGCGCGCGGTTTCGCGATCGGCCGCAAAGGCGATCCATATACGCTCTTGATCGATACCAACCGCGTTTATCTCAACAAGCTGCTCGGCAACAGCACCTTCAGTTACGAAGCATTGACGCCGGTCGGCCGCCTCGTCACCGAGTACATGGTATGGGCGGTGCGTACTGAATCGCCGATCAAGTCGGCGCGCGAAATTCTCGATCGCCTGAAAGCCGACCCGGCCTCGGTGGTGTTCGGCCTGTCGTCGCTGCCGAGCAGTGACCAGATCAACGTTGTAGCGCCGGCGATGGCCGCTGGTGTCGACGCGAAGAAAATGCGCATGGTCGCGTTCAGCACCGGCGGCAATCTGAACACGCAACTGCTCGGCGGTCACGTTGCCGTGTTGTCGACCACGTTGTCGGAGATCATCGCTTTGGTGCGCAGCGGTCAGGTGCGCCTGCTGGCGGTTTCAGCACCCGAAAAGCTCGGTGGTGAAATGGCCAACGTGCCGCACTGGCGCTCGCTCGGTATCGACGTCGCAGTTCTGCACTGGCGTGGTGTGTTTGCGCCGGCCGGCATTGCGCCCGAAGCGCTCAAGTACTGGGAAGACACGCTGGCGCGTCTGGTCAAGACCGACGAGTGGAAAAAGGCGCTCGAGAAATTCGGTTGGTACGATTCCTACCTGGGTTCGGCCGCGTTCAAAAAAGAACTCGACAAGGA
>JANYDY010000110.1 GCA_025363435.1 Betaproteobacteria bacterium | reverse complement strand
GATTCACGCACGTTGTTCAGGCGCGCCGGCGTGCGGTCGGTGACCCAGACGCGCGTCGACGCGTAGCCGGGGCGCGCGGGGTCGCTGCGCACGTCGGGTGAGGGCGCGTCGGAAATGCATTTGGATTTTTCGTTTTCGTCGATGCAGACGATGCGGCGGACGGGTTTGATGGGTTCGGTCATGATTTTCAGTCTCTCATTTGCTTGTGACGTCCTTCGACAGGCTCAGGACGAACGGTGGTTAAGCCACTCCGCTCGTGGTGAGCTTGTCGAACCACGTTGAATTCAGTTCGTTTGATTTTGCCGGCGTGTTCAAGACGGTTTGATATTTTTAATCCTCGTACTTCGCGCCCATCATGACGAAGGCCATCAGGCTGCCGATTCTGGGATTGCACCAGCCGTGCCAGTTGCCGATCTGCACCACGACGTCGCCGGGGTTCATGATGTATTCGCCGTCGTCGAGCAGCAGCACGCGCTCGCCTTCAAGCACGATGCCGTAGTCGAGGGTTTCGGATTTATGCACGGGTGACGAGAAGCCGTTGGCGCCGCCCTTGTCCCAGGTGCCGCCGGGGCGCTGGCGCGGCTCGTGCAGCGGCACCGCAGTCGGGTCTTTGGCGGGATCGTAGCCGGGCACGTTGCCCGGCGATTGCACGATGCGCAGATGGCCGCCGTCTTCGGGCGGCTCGAAGCTGAAGGGCAGGTTGCCGTAGTCCTTGTCGCCGGTGATCACGCTCGGGCATTCCTGATAAACCCAGACGTCGGTCATGCCGGTGCCGGGACGGATCGGGCCGGCGTTGGCATTGGGGGCGGCGCTGTCCCATAACACGCCGGATTTGCCCTCGGCGTCGTTGCCGGTGACAACGCGGCGAATTGGTTTTAATGCGTTGGCCATGCGGACGAACCTCCTCGAATTGCTGTTGTTGTAGACTTGCCCGATTATAAATGCCGGAATCGACAAAACCGTATGCGTAAATTTATTGCGATCTCTTTGGTGTTGACCATGCTGCCAGCGCTGATGGCGATGCAGGCAGCCTCTGCCCAGCAGTATCCGAACCGGCCGATCCGGCTGGTGAATCCGTTTGCGCCGGGCGGCACGGTAGATATCAATGCGCGCGCGGTCGCCGCCGAAGTCTCGCGCCAGCTCGGCGGCAATATCGTGATCGACAATCGCGACGGCGCCAACGGCATCGTCGGCACACAGATTGTGGTCAGTGCGCCGCCCGACGGTTACACGATCATGCACACCTCGACCTCGATTGCGATCAATCCAGCGGTCTACAAGAAGCTGCCGTACGACACGCTGAAAGATCTCGAGCCGATTACCTTTGTCGCGCTGAGCGCGGGCTACGTGGTGGTGGCGCATCCGGGCTGGCCGGCGCGTTCGATGCGCGACGTCATCGCACTGGCAAAAGACAAAGCGAAGCCGGTCGCCTACAGCACGGCGGGCATCGGCAACTCGACGCATCTCGTTACCGAAATGTTCAGCGGCGCAGCCGGCATCAGCATGACGCATGTGCCGTACAAAGGTGTGGCGCCGGCGCTGAATGCCGTGCTTGCCGGCGAAGTGCAGTTGATGTTCATTCCGCCGACGAGCGCGGTTCAGCATATACAAAGCGGTCGCGCGCGCGCACTGGCCTATACCGGCAAGGCGCGCTGGCCTGTACTGCCCGAGGTGCCGACAGTGGCGGAATCGGGTTTGCCGGGCTTCAACAAGGATGCCGGCTGGAACCTGTGGCTGGCGCCGGCGAAAACGCCGGCCAATATCATTGCGCGACTGCAAAGCGAAGTGCACAAGGCGCTAGCGCTGCCGCAGGTGCGCGATATTTTCGTTAACGGCGGCTACGAGCCGCTCGGCAATACGCCGGCCGAGGCGCGCGAGTTTTTGCGCGCGGAAGTGAAGTTGTACGGGGATATTGTGAAGAAGATCGGCTTGCAGCCGAATTGAGTTGTGATGACAACCGGCGTTTTCAGTCTTGTGGCGCAGGCGCCTCGCCTGCGTTCAACGGCTGGTGCTTCGCGCAGGCGGGGCGCCTGCGCCACGACGTTAGCATTGCGCCGCAGGGTTAATACGGTGATATCGTCAAGAAGATTGGCTTGCAGCCGAATTGAGTTGTGATGACAACCGGTATTTTCGTCCTTGTGGCGCAGGCGCCTCGCCTGCGTTCGACGGCTGGTGCTTCGCGCAGGCGGGG
>JANYDY010000079.1 GCA_025363435.1 Betaproteobacteria bacterium | reverse complement strand
AAGGTGCCCTTGCCGACTTCAGCAGTCAGATTGAGCAGGCTCGCTTCGATGCTGCCCGAGCCGGTGGTTGTTGCTTTCGTGTCGCCAACCAGAAACAGCAGCAGTTGGCCGGTGCGGTCGGTCACCGGCGAGGTATCGTCGGCGGGGTCGGGTGTATTTTTTACGCCGGCTTTGAGCGGCTGCGTGATTGCCAGCGCGGTGCTGTTCGCCGCCAATGATGAGCCGGAATTGGTCGACAGTGAAATATTCGCGTCGCTGTAACTGGCGGCGGTACCCGGCGGTACCGCCGGTGCGACCAGCATCGAACGCGTGGTCAGGCCGGTGACGCCGCCGACGCTGCCGATGGTTAGTGCAGCGTTATCGACATAGCTGATGCCGCCAGTGACATCGCCGGCGAGCGTTCCGACGTGATTGTTCGAACCCGTGCCGTTCAGATTGTAGGGGCCGAAACCTTTGAGCAGCAACTGACTCGCGGTCAACGAGCCGCCGGTCTGTGTGACGCCGCCGGGCAGAATTGAATTGAAGGTGACGGTGCCCGTCGCAACAACACTCTGGTCGGTGTGATAAACCTTGGCGTTGGTGATTGCGGTAGATGTGGCCGCAGCGAGCGTAATCGTATTGCCGGCAATTGCAGAAATCGTCGTCGCCAGATTAGCGCCGCTGGCGGCGGCGCCGGCGACGAGTATCGCATCGCCGACGATATAGCCCGCACCTGACGCCACCGTCAGCGTTGTCGAACCGCTGCTTGCCGTGCCGGTGGTGGCGGCACCGCCGATGAAGGTCGGTTTCGCCACGTAAGTGTTGGTTACCGCGGTGGAGGCGGCGGTGGCGAGCGTGATCGTGTTGCCGACAATATTGGTGATGGTGGTGGCGAGGTCGTTGCTGCTTGCGCCGGCGCCCGGAACGATGATGCGGTCGCCGATGGCGAGACCGCTGGTCGAGGCCACCGTCAGCGTGGTCGAACTTTGTGCCATGGTGCCGGTGGTGGCGAGCCGTGTGACCGTTACGCCGGTGACTACAGTGCTCGCGGCGCGCCCCTTGATTACATCGACGCTGGTCACAGTTGCAGATGCACCGCTCGCCAGGGTCAACGTCGTGCCGGTGATTGCAGTGATGGTGGTGGTCAGTGTGCCGCCTGCGTCGCCGGCACTGGCGATGCTGATCGTGTCATTGACGTTGAGCCCGGCTGCCGATGTAACGGTAAGCACTTTCGAATCGACGGCGGTATTGATGCTGCCGGCAGTTTTGCTGGCGAAAGTGATGGTGTTGCCGGCGATGCCGGTAATGGTGGTGATGAGACCCGCGCCGCCGGCGCCCGCGCCGGCGATCAGGATGCGATCGCCGACGGCAAGGCCGGCCGCCGACGTTACCGTCAGGGTGCTCGCATTCGTAAAGGTGCCGACGCTCGCTACGTCGCCGGTGGTGGCGACGCCTGTGGTCAGCGTGAAGTTGTTGGCGTGTATACCTTTGATGCCGTCGACCGTGCCGATTGCAAACGGGTTCAGGTTGCGCAGGCTGATGTCGCCGGTGGTGCTGAGCGCAACGGTGCGCAGGTCGTTGTTGATTTCGTTCAGCGTGATGTTGCCGGTGCCGGTTTGCGCGGCGAAGCCGCCCGGCGTGACAATTTTGGTGTTGGCATTTTGCGTCATCGCACCGGTTGAATTGATCGACAGCACGCCCTGTGCGTTGGTCAGCGCGAGGTCGCCGTCGAAGGTTACCGTGCCGGCCTGGCTGGTGCTGCTGCCGATGCGCAACGTATTGGTGGTGACGTTCAACAGTTCGGCCTGACTGAGACCCGCGCCGCCGCCGCCGCCGCCGAGCGTGAATGCGGTGCCGGCGGTTTTCGGTTGCAGCGTGACCGTGCTGCCGGTAATCGCCGCATTGAGGGCGAAGTTGTCCGCGCTCAAAGTTGTTGTGCCGCTGCCGCTCGGGGTGATCGCTTCGTTGACCGTCAGGCTGCCGGCGGTAATGCTGATGTCGCTGTTGCCGCTGGTGGTGCTGACGCCGGTAGGGCTGCCGACGATGCCGACGCCGCCGATCGCGAGTGCACCGGCGCTCTTCGTCACAAATATTCCGGTCGGCGCCTGTGCTGCGAGTTTGTTTGCAGCGATCGCCAGCGGCGCGCCTGAGCTGCCGATGCCGCCAGTACCGGTTTTCAGGGCGAGGGCATCGGCAGTAACGGTGCCGGAACCCGTGATCGCGCCGCCGCTATCGAGCAATACGCTATTGCTGGCGCCGCCGACGCCGCTGTTAACGACGACATTGTTCGCGCCGGTGGTTTTGAGCGTGACGCTGCCGCTGCCGCCTGCAGAAACAGTGCCGCCGGCGGTCAGCACACCGCCAGTGGCCGTCAGGCTGATGTCGCCGCTTACCGCAGTGGTGATTGCGCTGCTGGTGGTCAGCGCGCCGGTATTGTTGACCGTCACATTGCCGCCGCCGGCCTGGCTGATGCCGCTGCCCGCAATCGTCAGTGTTGCCGTGGTGTTGGTCAGCGCGATATTGCCGCTCGTTGTGTTGGCGGCGCGAAAGCCGGTCACCGTGTTGGCGCCGTTCAGTGTAGTGCCGCCGACCGACGATGTCGTCAGTGTAGTGCCCGTGATATTGCCGGACTGCGTGATTGCGCCGGCCGCCGTCAGCGCAACCGTGTTGGCCCCCGGCGCAATGCCGGCGGCGCCGACCGCAAGCGCGCCCGCGGTTTCGGTAATGCTGACAGTACCGGCGTTAGTGCCCGATACCGTGAGCCCGCCGGCCCGCGTATTGCTGATGCTGACCGCGCCGCTGGTGTTGGTAAAAGAGATGGTCGGTGCCGCAGTGCTAACACTGATGCCGCTGCCGGCGCTTAACGCGAGCGTGCCGGCAGTCTGAGTGAGCACACCGGCGCCGCTGATGGCGCCGCCGCCGAAGCTATCGGCGTCGGCGGTCAGGCTCAATGTGCCGGTGCCCGCGGCGGTGACGGCTGCATTGAGCGTGATGTTGTTGTTGGCTTGCAGGTTGAGGCTGACATCGGTCTTGCCGGTCGCGGTCGCAAGGCTGAAGGCGTTGCTGACCGTGATGTCGTTGGTGGCCTGCAGCGTGATCGTGGTGCCATTGGCGACGTTGGCGAAACTGCCGGTTGTCGCAGTGACATCGAAGTTACTTATTAGGCCGGCGTTGTCCGCGAAGGCTTGGGTCTGGTCGCCGGGCGGTGCAAACCCGGAGGTATTGCTCGCCGCGGTATTGGTAATCGTTATGTTGAGTGGATCGAGCAGTAGCGTGCCGCTCGCGCCCTTTGTTGCCGACAGGTCGGCGCCGCCGCGAAAATCGAGCAGGCGATGCCCGGATACTTCGGCGAAGCCGCCGTTGCCCGACTGTGCGCCGCCGCGCGCGCTGATGTTGCCGTAGTAACGCGTAATGTCGTCCGACCAGACAATTACTTTGCCGCCATTGGCGGAATCGCGCGCGTCGGCATTAATTTGCGTGCCGGTGCTGACAAACGTGCGTTGCGCATTTTGTACTGCGGCGTTTTTGCCCTGGAAGTCGCCGCCGATCAGCACGGTGCCGCCGCCGGTGCTGCCCGAGGCGTTGATTGCCGCGTTGTCCATCAAGCCGACGCGCCGGCCGAGCGCTTGTACGCTGCCGCCGGCGCCGCTGTTGCCGCCGACATCGACAACGCCGGAGATCAGAGTGGTACCGCTTTGCGCCTGCAGCATGACATTGCCGCCGCGCGCACCGCTGGCATCGAGCCTGCCGCTGGAACTGATATCGCCGCCATCGGCAGTCAGATAAATCGCGCCGTCGCGTTCGGTGGTGCCGCGCGCCTGCACGATGCCGGTGTTGTTGACGACGGTGGCGCTGAGATCGCGCGCCACCGATGCAGTCATCAGGACGCGTCCGCCGTCGGCAAGAATCTGTCCGCTGTTGCTGACGCCGGCCAGTTGCGCCAGCGTTTGTTCGCCGATCGCGTAATTGATCAGATTGTCGCCAGTGATATCAAGCGTGAATTTGCCAGCGGCGGCAAGCATGGCCGTGCCGAGCCGCGCTTCGACGACGCCGTTGTTGGCGGCGTAATCGCCGGCCAGCACCACATAACCGCCGGGGGTTGCCCTGATCGTGCCATCGTTAATCACGCTGGCAAGCGCTGGCGAACCGATGTCGCGGCTGAAGATATAACGGCCGGACATGAAATCACTGTCGCGTATATTTAGCGTGGTGGCGACGATGCCGGTGACGTCAACCATCGCATTCGGGCCGAAGTAGACGCCGTTCGGGTTAACGAGAAAAACCTGACCGTTGGCCGACAGGCTGCCGAATATTGCCGACGGATCCCGTCCGATGACGCGATTGAGTACGACAGAACCGGAACCGGGTTGCACGAAGACGACGGTATTGCCGGCGCCGATCGAGAAACTCTGCCAGTTGATGACGGCTTTGTCGGAACCCTGGGTGATGCGTTGTTGCGTCGGGGTGACGTTGGTGATCGTTGCGTTGCCCTGCGTCACGACGCCGCCGGTCGGCACCTGCGCGATGGCGGCGGGAACGAGCGCCACGGCGAACAGCATGAAGCCCGCCTGCTTCATGGCAAACGCCAGCGGCTTCAACCTGAAACGGGGCAATTTATCGTCGCGTTTCATCGATATTCAGGCGGCGGGAACGCCGCCGATTCGCAGCCGCGGCGCGTGCATCAGAAGCTCGCGCCGACCGAGAACCACAGCCTGCCGTTGTTGTGTCCATCACCGGCAATAGTGTTACGCACCGGCACTGCAAACTCAAGCTTTACCGGCACATTTCGAAGTGGGAAAAAAGTCACATTTGCGCCGGCGCTCATCAGCGTGGTGCTGCCGTCAAGCAGGCCCGGCGCCTGATATTTGACCACGCCGGCATCATAGAAAAAGGCCACTACACCAAGCGTATTGAACACCGATAATTGACGGCGCAATTCCACGGTCGCCAGCCAGCCTTTATCGCCGCGCAGTTCCGAGGAGCGGTAGCCGCGTATGTTGCCGGGGCCGCCGAGCGAGAATTTTTCGCTGTCGGCGAGCGTTTCCTGGCTTTGCACGATCTGGCTGCGCAGATACAGGTCCCAATTGGTGGTGAGTCCGCGCAAATGCGTGGCTTCGAGTTCGGTCTTCAGGCGTTGCGCGTCCTGGCGGGTGCCCGAGGTGTTGGTTCTGAGATTGGTGAAAAACTGCACGCTCAGGCTGCTGACCGAAGCATCGGCGCCGATCTGGTTGTAGCGGATGCCGGGATTGTAGAGGCCGATGCTGTTGTCGGAAATCTCCACGCCCAGCGCGCGCTGGCGCAGGCGCGTGGTGCGGTAGCCGAGATTGAGCGACACATTCTGGCTGCGGCTGCGCATTAAGGGGTGCACCAGATTGACCTCGCTGCTGCGCGCGTCGCCTTCAACGTTAAGCACTGCGAGATCGCCGCCAAGACGGTACCTGGTGCTGGCGTGGCCCAGTTCGAGCCTTGTGCCCAGCGCGTTCAACGGCAGGCTGTAGCCGAGGCGGCCGTAATGCATCAGATGCGATTCGGATTCGACGCCCTGAAAACTCAGTTGATCGCCGAAGCCGAGCGCGTTGTTCACGCTAACACCGCCATCGGCGCGCCACTGGCCGATTTCGCGGCGCCCCTGGTTGTTGGGTTGAACATAGCCGGCAAATGTTTTTTCAACGATGCGGATCTTGACATCGGTGGTGCCGAATTGTGCGCCCGGTTCAAGGGTTGCGCGCGCGCTCAAGCCCGGCAGATCGTTGAGCAGCAGAAGATCGTGTTCCATCGCCGGGCCCGTGATCAGCATGCCCGGCGCGAGCGTGGTCATGCGCCGCGCCAGCATATCGGTCGAATAGCGCTTGTTGCCTTCGAAAATAATCTTGCCGACCTTGCCTTCGACAATCTCGATGTGGACCACGCCTTTTTCGACCTTCTGCGCGGGGATCACCGCGCGCGCAACGATGTAGCCTTCGTCGCGATACAGATTGGTCACCACATCGGCGGCGCGCGTCAGGTCGTATAAATTGAGTTGCAGATCGATAAACCGCTCGAGCAGGCGCTTGAGGCTTGACTCGGTAAACACCGTATTGCCGGAAAACGTAAACGAATTGACGCTGAAGCGCCGCGCCGAACGGTCGTGTTCGATCGCCGGCGGCGCGACCGGGAAGATGAGTTGCGCGGGCGGCGCCGGTGTCTGCGGTTTCGGCGGGGGCACCGTATCCTGCACAGCGCCCGGAGTCAGCGCAGACTGCGCGGCCGTCAATTGCGGCAGCGCGCAGCACAATGCGCACAGCACGATGCCGGAAAGCGCAACGCGTTGCCGAAAATGCTGCCAGTTGCGATACGGCATGTCGGACGCGGGCCTCGATCGTGATGATTAAACAGAGCTGCTGCAGAAAACCCGGGCCCCGGTCTGGCGGCGTGCCGGTATGCGGACCGAACCCCAAACTGCGCGCCGGACGGTAAATTCCGGCGGGGTTGCGGCAGGTTGCTCAGAGCAGATGAAACCGAAGGGAATTTTAGCTTAATTTGCCGCCGACGCGGCCGGCGCGCGCGGGTTTTCGTGCGATATTCCTCACCATGGCGGGCAGCTTCCGTTATTGGGCTGGTAGCTGCGTACTTAGTGCTAAAATTTCGCCACCCCTTTGCTGAACCGCACGCAGGCAGAGGGGCATTAAATGCACTCAGTGCCGACTTGAAGGGCCGGGCCAAACCGAATTGCCGATGGAAAATGTATCCACTGCGGATTTTTCCGCAAAATTTCCCGCGCTTGCAACCGAACTGGGCACGGTAAACCTTGAAACGTTGCTGAAAGCAACGTCAGTGCTGACTTTGCCGGCGAGGCGCAAGGTGATACGCGACCGCATGCCGGTTGACGCGCTCTATCTTCTGATTGAAGGCCGCGTCGAAATTTCGGTCGAGGAATATGGCCAGTCGATTACGCTGGGCCACCTCGGGCCGGGCGAATGGCTGGGGGAAGTATCGGTCTTGAGCGGCGAATTGCTTGCCAGCTCGACGGTCACTACCGAGACGCCCGTGAAGTTTTTGCGCTTGCGCCACCAGGCTTTCGAGGACCTGATCTCGTCGAACCAGGAAATCGCCAGCGTGTTGCTGCGCCAGCTGGTGCTGATGCTGGCCGACCGTTTGCGCAAATCCGGCGCCACGCTTAAACAACCTTTGGCAATAAAGAGCGCAAAAAGCGCCGAGGAAACCCCGGGCGGCGATGCGGGTGGTGCACCGCGCAACTGGCTCGAATCCTTTTTCGGTCGTTCAGGCGGCACCTGACGGGCAGCGTTATGGATATCAAGACATTTCTGAAATCGATGCCCGGCTTTGAAGGATTTTCGCCGCGCGATCTCGATGCGCTGGCCGGCGTCATGCAGGTGCGTCTGCATCCGAAAGGTCATCAGTTTATCGCGCAGGGCGAGCAGGGGCAGGCGCTCTACGTCGTGATGAGCGGCGTTGTGTTGTTGACGCGCAAGGATGAGTTGACCGGTTTTATCCAGGAGCGCGAACTGCGCACCGGCGAAACTTTCGGTCTGTTGTCTCTGATTGATAATCTGCCGGCGGCCGCAACCTGCAGCGCGCTTGATGCCGTCACGGCGGCGGCCTTGCCGCGCATCGAGTTCAGCGAACTGTTTGATGCCGCGCCGCCCGTTGGCCACCACCTGCTCTATATGGTGGCGATCCAGCTGGCGCGCGATTTGCAGGAGCGGAATACTTCATTGCGTTCGCTGCTGCGCGAGCAGGCGCATGCGGCTACCATGGGTATGCCCGCTTACAAGGGCTGAGCCGGCGACGCGCGGGAAACGCGTTTAATCACCGCCACCACCGCCGCCGCAGCAGGAAATTTTTGCATGGCGAATTTCCGCCGGCGGTTTTACGCGCCCAACTGAGCGGCGAGATCGTTGAAATCCGCAGCGTTGATATCGAACGCCGGGTCGGGCGAGAGATCGGGGTGACGGCCCTTGCCGTACTCGTTGGGCCGCAGCACCAGCGCGGTGCGCAAACCCTGCCGCGCGGCGGCGCGCAAATCGTCCTTGTGCGCGGCCACCATCATCACTTCACCCGGTTGTAGGCCGAGCATGTCGGCGGCGCCGAGATAGACTTCGGGTTCCGGTTTGTAGTGATGGAAAATCTCCGCCGACAGAATCAGATCCCATGGCAGGCCGGCGTTTTTTGCCATGTTGTTTAACAGGGCGACGTTGCCGTTGGACAGCGTCGAGATGGTGAAATTTTTCTTCAGCCGCTTGAGTCCGCGCAGTGTGTCCGGCCACGGCTTCAAGCGGTGCCAGACGCGGTTCAGTTCCGCTTTCTCCGTATCGTTAAAAGCGCTGACGCGGAATTTCACCAGCACTTCGTCGAGGATAATTCTGTGCAGATCGTCGATTTTTGTCCACGGCAGCTCGCCGCTGGCGACGCGGTTCATCGCCGGCCGGTAGCCCGAACGCCAGGCGTCAGCAAATTTGACGGCATTGACGCGCAGTTTTTTTTCGGCGGCAAAGGCGCGCACTTCGCGCGCAATACTGCCGCGCCAGTCGACTACCGTGCCGAAGACATCGAAGGTCAGCGCTTTGACGCCGGCGAGTGCGGGCTTCATTGCGTCGCCACGCAAATAATTTCAACGCGCGTGTCGACGGAGCCGAGGCGCGCTTCCATTACCGCACGCGCCGGCAGGCTTTGCGGATCGGCCCAGGCGAGCCACGCCTCGTCGATCTGCGGTTTATCGCGCATTTCCGGGATGAATATGCTGGCCGACAGCAGTTTCGATTTATGGCTGCCGGCGTTCGTCAACAGACGGTCGATCATGCCGAGTACCTCCGCGGTTTGACCTTTGGTGTTTGCGGCGAGATTTTCAGCGACCTGGCCGGAGAGATAGAGCAAGCCGCCATGTGCAACCATGTCGGAGAGTTTGTGATCGCACGGCCAGCGTTTGATTGCATCGCTCATCGCCGGTATTTTACTGCGCGGCGACAACCATGATTTCAACCAGCGTGTCGGGCGTGCCGAGGCGCGTTTCGACGCAGGCGCGTGCCGGCAGGTTCTTTGCGTCCGCCCACAACAGCCAGGCTTCATCCATCTGCGGCTTCAGGCGCATGTCGGTGATATAGATCATGGCGCTCAACAGTTTCGATTTATCGGTGCCGGAGGTTTTTAGTAGTGCGTCGATTTTATTGAGAATTTCGGTGGTTTGATCTTTCATGCCGGCGGCACGGTTATCGGCGGTGAGTCCGGCCAGATAAACAACGCCGTTGTGAACGACCGCGCGCGACAGGCGGGCGTCGGATTGATGGCGGGTGATGGTGCTCATTGCTGTCTCCTCGATTTTAATTAAATGGGCAAATAAATTCAGTATGACAGGTTCGCGTCATTACGCAGATTTTACAGTGCGGCGACGACCCGTATCATCACTTGCGATCCAAGGTTGCCGAGACGGGTTTCGACGCAGGCGCGCGCCGGCGGATTTTTTGCGTCTACCCATTCGAGCCACGCTTCATCCATCTGCGCTTTGAGCCGCATGTCCGCAAGGTAAACGATGGCGCTCAGCACGCGCGACTTGTCGCTGCCGGCTTGCTGCAGCAAGGCGTCGATGCTGCGCAACACGTCCGCCGTTTGTGCCTTGAGCGGCGCGCTGCGGTCGCCCGCAGGCTGCCCGGCCAGATGCACCACGCTGTCGTGGCTGACGATGCGCGCGAACTGGGCGTCGGGCAACTGACGGTTGATGGTACTCATACAAGGGCTCCTGCAATGTTGTAACGCGGCTGGACAGGGGGCGCAATCACCATTGATTGTGCCGTTGCGATTGTTTTGCCGCAAGCAGGGCCGCCAATTGCCGCTATCGGGGAATGGCTGTCGTCGCGGCGAGTTAGAATTACGCTTTCGAGGCGGCGGTTTGCATAGAGAGGATTGTGATGGCGAATGATATTGATGTGCTGGTCAGCGAAGTCGGTCCACGCGACGGCTTGCAGAATACCAAACAGTTCATGTCGACCGAATACAAAAAGCGCTGGATCACTGCGGCGGCGGCCGCGGGTCTGCGCGAAATCGAGGTTTGTTCCTTCGTGCCGCCGAAGCTGATCCCGCAAATGATAGACGCAGCGGAAATCGTCGCGCATGCCTTGACCATTCCGAATCTGACGGTGGCGGTGCTGGCGCCGAACCTCAAGGGTGCGCTGCGCGCGATGGAAGCCGGCGCGCAGAAAATCACGCTGCCGGTTTCTGTGAGCCACGCGCACAGCCTGTCGAACGTGCGCAAGACGCCGGACCAGATGATCGAAGATGCGCGGCGCATCTGCGAAGCGCGAGATGAATTGCCGAAAGACAAGCGACCGAAAATAGAATCCGGCCTGTCGACCGTGTTCGGTTGCACGATACAGGGCGAAGTCAAGGAAAGCGAAGTATTGAGGATGGCGGTGGCGAGCCTCGAAGCCGGTTGCGATGAAGTGGGGCTTGCCGATACCACCGGCATGGCGAACCCGGCGCAGATACGCCGCGTTTACAAACTGGTGCAGGCGGAAATCGGTGAGCGTATGGCCGGTCTGCACATACACAATACGCGCGGTCTTGGCCTCGCCAACGTGCTGGCCGCACTCGACATCGGCGTGCGTACCTTCGACGCGTCGCTGGCCGGGCTCGGCGGCTGCCCGTTTGCGCCGGGTGCCAGCGGCAATATCGTCACCGAAGATCTCGTCTACATGCTCGAAGCGATGGGTTTTCGCACTGGCGTCGATCTCGACAAGCTGGTGGCGGTGCGCAATATTTTAACCGAAGGCATACCGGAAGAACCGCTCTACGGTTATGTCGCCGCGGCCGGTGTCAAAGGCAGCGATTGCGCCGTGGCGACCGCGCGATGAGCATGAACGAACAGAAACTGCCGCTGACCGGCGTGCGCGCGGTCGAATTCGTGCATATGGTGATGGGGCCGACCTGCGGCCTGGTGCTCGCCGACCTTGGCGCTGAGGTGATCAAGATCGAACCGCTCGACGGCGATCACACGCGCCATCTCACCGCGTCAGGTGCGGGGTTTTTTCCGACCTACAACCGCAACAAAAAAAGCCTCGCCGTCGATTTGAAGTCGGCGGCCGGCCGCGAGATTGTTTTGAAGCTGATCGCTACCGCGGATGTGGTGAGTGAAAACTTCCGTCCCGGCGCGATGGATAAACTCGGTTTCGGTTACACAGCAGTGAAAAAGCTGAAACCCGACGTCATATATTGTTCGCACAAGGGTTTTCTGCCCGGCCCGTACGAACACCGCACGGCGCTCGATGAAGTGGTGCAGATGATGGGCGGTCTCGCCTACATGACCGGCGGCAAGGGCAAGCCGATCCGCGCCGGCGCTTCGGTCAATGACATCATGGGCGGCATGTTCGGCGCGATTGCAATACTCGCGGCGATCATTCAGCGCAAAGCCACCGGTGAGGGCCAGTACGTGCAAAGCGGTTTGTTCGAGAACAACGTATTCCTGATGGCGCAGCATATGCTCGAAGGCTTCATGACTGGCGCGCCGGTGGTGCCGATGCCCGACCGTGTGCGCGCCTGGGCTGTCTACGACACTTTCACGACATCGGAAGGTGAGCAGGTGTTCGTCGGCGTGGTCACCGATACGCAGTGGAAGGTATTTTGCGAATCTTTCGGGCTGACCGATCTGCTGGCTGATCCGGCGTTGAAAACCAATCCGATGCGCGTGGTTGAAAGGCCGCGGGTGATTCCGCTGCTGACGGAAATTTTCCGCAAGATGAGCAAACCGGAATTGATGAGCCGTTGCGAAAAACTCGGTCTGCCGTACGCGCCGATTTCGAAACCCGAAGACCTGTTCGACGATCCGCATCTGAAAGCCTCGGGCGGGCTCACAGGCATCACGCTGATGAACGGCATCAAGACGCAGGTGCCGGCGTTGCCGATCGAAATCGGTGGCAAACGGCTCGGCACGCGCATCGATTTGCCGCGTGTCGGCGAACACACGCGTGAGCTGCTGGCAAGTCTCGGCTATAGCGCGCAGAACATCGATAAATTGGTTGCGGATGGTGTGGCGCTGGCATCCTGACGCCGGCAATCGTTAATGGAGGATGGAATGAAGAAATATTTTTTTGCCGCATTGATGCTGTGTGCAAGCGCCGTTGTTGCGCAGACTTATCCAAACAAACCGGTGCGCTGGGTCGTGCCGTTTCCGCCGGGCGGCGGCACCGATCTGATTTCGCGCACGCTGGCGGCGAAACTGACCGAGGCGTGGAATGTGCAGGTGGTCGCCGACAACCGGCCGGGCGGCGGCGGCACCATCGGCATGGGCATCGCCGCAAAAACGCCGGCCGACGGTTACACGCTGGTATTGGGACAGGCTTCCAATATCACGGTGGCGCAGGGGCTCTACGAAAAAATTCCGTACGATCCGGTGAAAGACCTGCAGCCGGTGACGCAGGTGATCGCAACACCGATCGTGATCGTGTCGCATCCGTCGTTTCCGGCGAAAAATATCAAAGAACTGATCGCCTACGCCAAGACCAAACCCGATGCGGTGACGTTCGGCTCGCCTGGCAACGGCACCATCGGCCATCTCTCGGTGGAGATGTTGAAATCGATGGCCGGCATCAAGATGCTGCATATTCCCTATAAGGGCGCGACGCTGGCGATCACCGAGTTGATCGGCGGTCAGATCACGATTTACGGCAGCAGCATGCCGCCGGCGCTGCCGCTGGTCAACGCGGGCAAGCTGCGCGCGCTCGGCGTCACCAGCACCAAACGCCTCGTGCCATTGCCCGCAGTGCCCACCGTCGCCGAAAGCGGCGTCAAGGATTACGAAGCGGTGAATTGGTACGGTGTTTTCCTGCCCGTGGGTGCATCAAAGGAACTGGTTGCGCGCATTCACGGCGACCTCATGAAGATTTTGCATCTGCCTGACGTCAGGGAACGTTTTGCCGGCGAGGGCGGTGAGATTGTCGCCAACACGCCCGAGGAATTCGGCGCCTTCATACGGCGCGACATTCCGAAGTGGTTGAAAGTGATCAAAGACGCGAAGATCAAGGTGGACTGAATGGATCTCGGACTCAAAGGCAAACTCGCGCTGGTCACCGGCTCGACCGCCGGCATCGGTTTCGCCATCGCACAGGGCCTGCTTGCCGAAGGTGCGCGCGTCATCGTCAACGGCCGCACACAGGCGCGCGTTGCAGCGGCAATCGAACGCCTGAAGGCGTCGGGCGATGTGTTCGGCGTGGCGGCCGACATGTCGACAGCCGCCGGCGCCGCAGAAGTAGTCGATGCCGTAAATTCTCTCGGCAAACCCGACGTGCTGGTCAACAACGTCGGTTATTTTGAAGTCAAACCGCTGGCCGAGCTTGAAGACGCCGACTGGGATGCGATGTTCCAGTTGAACGTGATGAGCGCGGTGCGCATGAGCAAGGCTTTTTTGCCCGGCATGCTTGAACGCAATTACGGGCGCATCGTGTTTATCGCGTCGGAGCAAAGCGTCAAGCCCAATCCGGTCATGCTGCACTATGCGATGAGCAAGGCGGCGATGGTGTCGGTGGCGCGCGGGCTCGCCGAAGCGACCAAAGGCACGGCGGTCACAGTCAACAGCGCGCTGGTCGGCGCCACCTGGAGCGATGGCGTTGACGTGTTCATCGGCAAGATGGCGCAGGCGCAGGGCATATCCGTCGCGCAGATGACGGCTGACTATTTCAAGACGGAAGCCGGCAATTCGCTGCTGCAGCGATTTTCGACGCCGAAGGAAATTGCCGACCAGATCGTGTTTCTGTGTTCGGCCAATGCGTCGGCGATCAACGGCGCGGCGCAACGCGTCGAAGGTGGCATTATCCGGGCGATGTTGTAAGCTTTTTTAAGAAAATAATTTCAATGCCAGTTAAAACCATTACCGATTTGACCGCACTCGCCGCCGCCGCGCTTAAAGCGCACGGCGCCTCCGACAACATGGCGCGCACCACCGCGAAATATCTGGTGGCCGCTGACGTGCAGGGGCTGCCGACCCACGGCGTGATGCGCGTGCCGAGTTACTGCGGCCACCTTGGTGTGCAGCGCGCCAACGGCGCCGCAGTGCCGAAAATCATCAATCAAAAACCCGCTGCCTGCCTGATCGACGCCGGCAACGGACTCGGTTTCGAAGCCTGCGAACTGGCGGTGCAGGAGGCGGTCGCGCGGGCGCGTAAAGAGGGCATGGGGTTTGCCGGCGTCACCAACAGCCACCACTGCGGCGCGCTCGGCATCCTGCTCGAACCGGTTGCCGCGGCTGGCATGGTCGGGCTCGCCTTCAGCAATGCCTCGTCGGCGATCATGCCCTGGGGCGGCACACGCGCGATCTTCGGCACCAATCCAGTGGCGGCGATCTTCGGCCGCAAAAACGCGCCGCCCATCGTGGTCGATCTCTCGCTCACACAGGTCACGCGCGGCCAGATCATGTTGAACGTCAAGGAAGGCAAACCGATCCCCGATGGCTGGGGCATGGACAAGGACGGCAAGCCGACCAATGACGCGCAGAAAATTCTGGTCGGCGGCAGCCTCTACGCGGTCGGCGGTCTCAAGGGCACCATGCTTGCACTCGCGGTCGAACTGATCTGCTGCGCGCTGACCGGTGCCGCGCTGTCGCACGAAGTCGCATCGATGCACACCAACGAAGGGCCGCCGCTGCGCCTCGGCCAGTCGTTCATCGCGATCGATCCCGGCGCGCTGGCCGGCAGCGACGTCTATTTCGAGCGCGTCGAAACACTGGTGGCGGCGATACTTGCCGACGCAGGCGCGCGGTTGCCCGGCGACCGGCGGCATGCGCTG
>JANYDY010000073.1 GCA_025363435.1 Betaproteobacteria bacterium | reverse complement strand
AACACATTGCCGCGCAGCAGGCGGTAGATCGCGAGCCCGATCAGGCAGGCGACGAGGCGGTGCCAGAACAGACTCGCCGCCAGCGCGCCGCTCGGCAGCACGATGATGCGCATGACGAGGCCGGCGATCATGGCGTAGGCGACACAGGTGATCCAGCGGAAAACGTCGCCGCCGGGGTCGAGGCGGCCGGCGAGCACCACGCCAAGCGCGCGCCAGGCATAGGTGCCGAACGAAGCGGCGACCACCATGATCCAGAGTTCAGACACGCCGCGCCTTCAGCATTTTGTCGAGACCGAAAGCGAGCGTGCCGCCGACGAGGCCGGCGAGCACCACGCCCCACTGCGGTGTCAGCAGATGAAACAGCGGGCCGGCTGCAGCGCCGAAGGCGAGCGCCAGGCCGCCCATGCGTTCGCGCACGTCGCCGACCAGCAGCACAAAAAAATTCACCGGCGTGAGATAGATGAGGCCGAGCTGCACGGCCTGCGGAATCGAGCCGGCGATGTAATAGCCGAGTGTGCCGCAGATGGCGCCGGCAACGATACAGGTCAGCGAAAAACCGATGAAATAACTCATGCGTTCGGCGGCGGCTATCTGCGGCAGACGCGGCATGCACACCACCCACGAAGTCATGGCGATGAAATGCGCGGTGACGTAATAGTGCCAGCGCGGATGCGACGGGTCGCGCAGCAACGGCACCATGGTGATGGCCATCGGCAGAAAACGCACATTGGTCAGCATCACTGCCAGCAACACTGCGACCATGGGTGCCGCCACCGACCACATGTCGATCATGACGAGTTGGCCGGGCAACGCCCAGATGGTGAAAGTGGAAACCACCAGCGCCCACACCGAGACATCGGTGGTGCTGGAATAGGCGCCGAGGCCGAGATAACTCGCCGAGATGACGGCGATAGGCGCGCCGACGGATTCCCGCGCGCCCTGCCAGAACGCTGCTGCTTGCGCCGTCACCGCTTGAGTCCGATGTGCCGGCGCAAGGTTTGCGCTACTGATGCGAGTACAGCTTTTTGCCGGCGACCGGCAATTTAGCGACGAGAATATCGCCCGACAGCGATTCGGTGATGTAGAGCGTTTTCAGATCGGGCCCGCCGGCGGCGATATTGGCGAGATGGTGATGTTTGTGATCGGGTGAATGGATCAGATGCGTCGGCAGCATATTGCTGTCGAAGCGCCACACGCCGACACCGAGCTGACAGACCAGCAAACCGTTTTCCGAATCCATCTCGACGCCATCGGGTCCGCCAACGCCGCCCGAGAGCTGGATCGCGACACCGGTCTTCGAGATGTTGCCGTCGGCCATGATCGGCAGGCGCCAGATCTGCTGCGAACGCGTCACGCCGACATAACAATGCTTGTCGGTGGTGGACAGCGTGATGCCGTTGGGACTCGGCACGTTATCGCACAAACGATCGAGGCGGCCGCTCATCGAAAAACGGAACACGCGCCCCGACGGGTCGGCGATGCCGGTCTGGCCCTGATCAGTGAAATACAAATCGCCGTTGGCGGCGAAGTGCAGATCGTTCAAACCCTTGAAGCCTTCGCTGAAGGCCGTGCGCAAAATGGTTTCGATCTTGCCGGTCTTGGGGTCGAGTTGCAGCAGGCCTTCTTTGTAATCGCAAATGAAGATGCGGCCGTCTTTGTGAATCTTCAGGCCGTTGGGCCAGCCGTCGTATTGCGTGACGAGCTCCCATTCTTTTTTCGGCGTGATACGGAATATGCGCCCGAACGGAATATCGACGAACCAGAGGTTGCCTTCGCGATCGAACGACGGGCCTTCGAGAAAACATTCGACTTCGGCGCCCTGACGGTTCGGATCGGACCATGAAGTGCGCTGCTTCTTGCGAAACTTCGCCGGCATCGACATGAAAACTTCGGTCTGGATCAATTCGAGTTTCTGAAACGGGTTGAACATTTTTTTTCCTCTGAAATACCGCGACCGCGGGCCGCTTGCTGAAATGGTCAAAGGCCGGTGAAGTGCGCCCTCCGCGGCAATTTTACCGCAGGCGGAAAGTTGACACCGGCAGGCCGCAGGGTTACCTTTTGCGCCCTGAAACTTACTATGTACGGACGCGCCGCAAAGGTGCCGCCGTCGGAGGAAAAACATGAAAAAAATTCTGCTCGCCGCACTGCTGGCGTTTCCGCTGTACGGTCAGGCGCAGGACTATCCGTCGCGCGCCATTCAAATCACGGTGCCGAATCCGCCCGGCGGCATGAATCAGATTCATGCGCAGCCGCTGTCGGCGGTGCTGGAAAAAATGATCAATCAGCCGGTGCCCATCATCAACCGCGCCGGCGGCACCGCGGCGGTCGGCACTGCGTACGTGGCGAACCAGAAACCCGACGGCTACAACATTCTGGTCACCACGCCGAACAGCTTTCTCGCCATTGAAAAAGACAAGCTCTACGGCGTGAAGTCGCCCTATACGCTTGAACAGCTGGCGATGCTGGCGTTGTTGTCGGCGGATCCGCTGATTATTACCGTGCATCCGTCGCTGCCGGTAAAAACCGTCAAGGAGCTGGTGGCACTCGCCAAATCGAAACCGAACGAAATCGTTTATTCGTCGTCGGGCCCTTACGGCATCGTTCATGTGCCGACTGAAATGTTTTTGCAGGCAACCGGCCTGAAGATGCGGCATCTGCCAACCACTGGCGGCGGCCCCGCAGTGGTGCAGGCGCTGGGCGGACACGCACAGCTGACTGCGGGCGGACTCGCCGCGGTCTATCCGTATTTCGAATCGGGCAAACTGCGGCCGATCGCCAGCATGGGCGCAAAGACCGCCGCATCGCTGCCGAATGTGCCGACGCTGCTGTCGATGAAATACGACGTCGAAGCCTATTTGTGGGTCGGCCTGTTTACCACTGCCGGCGTGCCGGCACCTATCATGACCAAGATGCGCGAACTGGTCGGCAAGGTTGCCGGCGACCCGACATTCAAACAGGCGCTGGAAAATGTGAAGGTGGTGCCTGATTACCGCGACGCGCCGGAATTCAAGAAATTTTTTGATGCCGATTACAAACGCCTCGCCGCCGCAGTGCAAAAAATCGGCAAGATCGACTGAGCCGCAGGACAGCGACATGACTACTGTTGAAACCCCGCTGCGCCCCGTCGCAACCACCACACGCGTAGCGATACGCCGCGTTGAGCCGATTGCGGTCAGCCTGCCGATGACCAAGCCGATGAAAATGGCCGGCGTGCTGATCAAGGCGGCGGACAATGTGCTGGTGCGGGTTGAACTCGATGGCGGTCATGTCGGCTGGGGTGAAGCCGCCTCTGCACATTCGATGACTGGCGAGACGGTGGAAAGCATGATGGCGGCGATCCGCCATATGGCGCCGACACTCGTGAACATGGATGCGGCTGATATTGCAGCGGTCAGCACGCGCATGGATCAGCTGATGTACTACAATCAGTCGGCGAAGTCGGCGGTTGAAATGGCGCTGCACGACGCGCTAGGCAAAGCGCTGAACAAACCGGTCTACGAACTGCTTGGCGGCAAAAAGCGTTCACGCGTGCCGGTGTTGTGGCTGCTCGGCACCGGCAGTATCGACGGCGATATTGCCGAAGCAAAAGCCAAACAAGCCGCTGGATTTATTGCGTTCAAAGTTAAAGTCGGCGTCGGCGATGCGCTCGACGATGCCTTGCGCACGCGCAAGGTGTGCGAAGCGCTGGGCAAGGGTCTGCTGATTTCGTCGGATGCAAACCAGGGCTACAGTCTCGAACAGGCGCTTGCCTACGTCAAAGCAGTTGACGGGTCAGGCCTCGACTTTTTTGAACAACCGATTTCGGGCCACAATATCGACGGCATGACCAAGCTTTCAGCCGCGACACAAATTCCGATCGGCTTCGACGAAGGCCTGCACGGCATGGATGATCTTTTGCAACATCACCAGCGCAAAGCCGCGCGTGGTTGCAGCCTGAAAACCATCAAGCTCGGCGGATTGAAGGGCGTGATGCGCGCCGCTGAACTCTGTCACAAGCTCGATATGAAAGTGAACCTCGCCTGCAAGGTTGCCGAGTCCGGCATTGCCGCAGCGTCATTAATGCACCTCGCCGCCGCCGTACCGCAAGTGGCCTGGGGTGTAAGCATCTCCAACCAGTATCTCGCCGACGACATCGTGCGCGCGACGGTCAAAGTGGTTGACGGTCACGCTGAAGTGCCGGCGGGTGTGGGGCTCGGCGTCGAGGTGGATGAAGCGAAAGTGCGCAAGTACACGCGCACAATGTAGGGTGCAATAAGCGAAGCGCATTGCACCGAACGAAATCCATACGGCGCAATGCCCGTTGGTTATTGCGCCCTACCCGACTGGCCTTGGTGCTTCGCGCAGGCCTCATTTTCGAAAATACGGCCTGCGCCACAAAGACGCCACGGTTTTCGTGGTGCAGGCGCCTCGCGTGCAATCGTCGAATTTATACGGGCGCGGAACGCGCCTGCACTTCAAGCCAGCGTGTCTGCCAATTCCCTGAAGTCTGAAACGATCAAGTCGGGCTGATAAGGCCAATCGCCGAACGGGCGCTTGCGTCTATCGATAAACGCGGTGCGCATGCCGGCCGCCTTGGCGCCGATGCAATCGAAGGCGTGGTTGGCGACAAACAGCACTTCATCCATTTTCACGCCGGCGATTTCCGCTGCTTTCGTGTACGTCGCATTGTGCGGTTTGAACGAGCCCGCGGTCGCCACTGAAATGATGTGATCGAAGCTGATGCCGTGATGCGCGCGTGCGGCTTCGAGCATATCGGGGTCGCCGTTCGAGAGGATTGCCAGTTTGTAGCGCTTGTGCAGTTTCTCCATCCCCGCCGGCACATCGGCAAACGGTTTCAATTTTTCGATTTGCGCGACCAGCCAACTGACTTCTTCTTTGGTATGCGCAATGCCTGCGCGTTCGAGGGTGTAGGCGACGGAAATTTCACCGATGCGGCGATATGGGATATGTTCGCGCTGCAGCAGCGCATCGATCATCGAATTCTCGAAGTGGGTGCGCCGCCACCAGGTTACGAACGAATCCGGTTTGCCGCTCCAGCCCTTCTTTTGCAGAAACGGCGTCGCCACTTCGATCAAGCCTGCCTGCATGTCAACGACCGTACCGTACTGGTCGAACATCAGGACTTTGCTGCTGCGTTTCAATTCATCAACGTTGGTTGCCACAACATTTCCTAAATCTGGATTTTCGGATCGAGCCAGTCACGCAGGCTATCGCCGAACAGGTTAAAGGCAAACACCGCCAGACTGATGGCGAGCCCGGGAAATACGATCATCCACGGCGCCTGCTGATAGAAGTCAGCCGCCGATCCGGACAGCATCAAACCCCATGACGCGGTCGGCTCGGTAACGCCAAGGCCGAGGAATGAAAGTGATGCTTCCGACAATATCGCCTGCGCGACATACGCCGTCAGCATGATCAGGTACGGCGCCACCACGTTGGGTACCATGTGGCGGAAGATGATGCGCGTATTCGAAAAGCCGGCGGCGCGCGCCGCGTCTATATAAGGCAGCTCGCGAATCGCCAGCGCCGACGCGCGCACCACGCGGGCGACGCGCGGCACCATCGGGATGCCGATGGCGACAATCAGATTGACGTCTACGCCGAGGATAATTTTCTGACCGAGCATGGCAACCACCACCAGCGCCAGAACGATGATAGGGAAGGACAGCAGCACGTCCATGATGCCCTGGATCAAGAGATCGATCTTGCCGCCGAAGTAGGCGGAGATCACGCCGATCACAGCGCCAGCGGTCGAGCCAACCAGTGAAGCGAGAAAACCGACGGCGAGTGCGGTGCGTGCGCCGTAGATGATGCGCGAGAATACGTCGCGGCCGAATGAATCGGTGCCCATCCAATGCTGCCACGAGGGTGCTGCGAGCATCGAGCCGTAATCGACCGTCAGCGGATCATAGGGCGTGACCAGCGGCGCGAAGATCGCCACCAGGGCCATGATGACGATGAAGGCGAGACCCGCCGCGCCCAACGGCTGGTGCAGCATGAACTGCACGGCCGGATGACGGCGCTGCGGAATCTTGTAGATGATGGCGGCGGCGGTGTTCATCTCAGCGGTAGCGGATGCGCGGATCGAATACCGCGTAGAGCAGATCGATCGCAAAGTTGACCAGCACAAATACCACCGAGACCAGCAGCACCAGCGCCTGGATCATTGTGTAGTCGCCACGCGACACCGCCAGCACGAAGAGCTTGCCGATGCCATTCAAGTTGAATACCTGCTCGGTAACGACGAGGCCGCCGACCAGAAAAGCGAATTCAATGCCGATGACGGTAATCACCGGCAGTAACGCGTTCCTGAGCGCATGCCGCGAGATGACCAGCCGCTCGTAGACGCCCTTGGCGCGCGCGGTACGTATGTAGTCCTCCTGCAGCACTTCGAGTATCGACGAGCGCATCATGCGCGTTGACACCGCCGAATAGCGGTAGCCAACGGCGAGCGCCGGCCAGATCAATTGCAGCAAATTGGCTTTCGGGTTCTGCATGAACGGCGTGAAGGTCAGCGGCGGTATCCACGAAAACCACGTCAGCAGAAACAAAATGATCACCATGCCGAGCCAGAACGACGGCACCGCCAGCCCCGCGATCGAGAAGACGCGGATCGATTGATCGATCCAGGTGTCCTTGTAGATCGCCGACAGTGTGCCCAGCGGCAACGCCAGCAGCACGGCGAGCACCGTCGCCATCACTGCCACCTGCAGCGATAACTCGAGACGGATGCCGATTTCGTAGAGCACCGGCTTGCCGGTCCAGATCGAATAGCCGAAGTCACCGGTCAGCGCGCCGCCCAGCCATTTGAAAAACTGAATGTAGATCGGCTGATCGAGACCGAGCCGCGCGCGTTCGGCGTCGAGCACGTGCTTTGAAACGTTGGCGCCGTCCATCATCATCTGCACCGGGTCGCCCGGCATCAGGCGCAGCATGAAGAAGCAGAGGATCGCGACGCCCAGCAGCGTCGGGATCATCATCAGCATGCGTTGAAGTATGTAGCGCAGCATTTTCTAAATTGAATATCAGGGTATGGATAGCGCGCGGGGTCGCGCGCTATCCTCAAGCTTCTATCCGTAATCCCGGTTACTGATCAAGCCACACGTCGGCCAGATCCTGCCCGACGTAATGCGACGGCGTGATGCTCCAGCCCTTCAGCTTGCTGTTGGTAACGATGATGCGATGCCACCAGATGGTCGGGATCGTGTAGTTCTGCTCGAGGGCGCGTTTTTCGAAATCGCGCAGCAGCACGATGCGCTTCTTTTTGTCGATCTCGCCCGACTGCTTGTCGTAGAGATCGTCGAGCACGCGATCGGTCTGCCCGGCATAGTTGATCGCCGATTTGTCGTGCGACAGATATTTCTGCAGTTGCAGATTCGGCTCATCCATGTAATCACAGTTGAAATCGACCGCCGCATCGAACGTCGGATTGTCTTTTTGCTGCGCGGCCAGATACAGCTTGGTCTCGAGTTGTTCGTGCTTGACGTTGAGGCCGATCTGACGCCACTGGTCGATCAGGAAGATGCCAACCGGCGTATACGGCATCGCCACGTTGCGGTTGGTCAGCGTAAACGCCAGATTGGTTTGGCCGGCGTCGGCGAGCAGTTTTTTCGCCTCGACGCGCGACGCGTTGATGTCTTTCGAGAAACCCGGCAATTTGACCAGATCGGCTTCGGGAGTCGCCAGTTCATAGCCCGGGCGCAGCAAACCGCCGACGTGGCGCACCAGTGCGATTTTCTGCAGCGCCTGCGCGCCGCCCCAGCGATCAACCGCCAGACTCAGGGCCTTGCGCACGCGTTGGTCGTCGAACGGTTTCTTCCGCGTGTTGAAGGTCACCACCAGGCTGCACACCCACGGCGACTCCTGCACCACCGCTTTGTCGCCCAATGCCTTGACCAGACGATCGCGGTCGGCCGGCGAATGGCCGCGGAACTCGGCCATGATTTCACCGGCAGACAACGCGTTAACCATGGGCGCGCCGGCGACGAACAGCGCGATGTAGCCGCTCAGATGCGGTTTGCCTTTTTCGAAATAGCCGTCGAACTTCTTGCCGGTCCAGTGCGACCCGGCGACGTGATCGACAAACACGAAGGGCCCGGTGCCCATGACGTTGCGTTCGGGAAACCGCGGATCCTGCTTGAGTTTGGCCGCGCTGTAGACACAGTCCCAGGGGCTGGCGAAATTCGACAGCATCGACGCGTTCGGTTTTTTCAGACGGAACACTACGGTTTGCGGATCAGGTGTTTCGATCACCGAAATGTCGGCGTAACCTTCTTCGCGCAGCGACAGCACGCCGGGCGGCGGTTTGCGTATGCGTTCATAGGTTGCCTTGATGTCTTCCGCCGACAAAATCGAACCGTCGTGGAATTTGACGCCTTTTCTGATCTTGAAGGTGTAGGTCAGACCGTCTTTGGCGACGACCCATGATTCGGCGAGGTCGCCAACGATTTTCGGATAATTGGGCGCGTCGAATTTGAGCAGCGTCGAATAATGCGGCCGCACCGGATGGATGAAGGCGAACGACGATTGCGCGTGGCAATCGTAGTTGGGCGGTTCGGCGCCGACCGCGAACTTGAGCACGCCGCCGTCAACCGGTACCGGCGCCGCCGCCGGCCATACGCAGAAGGCAATTGTTGCCAGCACAAGGCCGGCGAGTACGCGCAACGTTTTCATATTGAACTCCTCCAAAATAATTTGGCCACTATATTTTTATACATGCGGCGAAATGTCCTGCCCGGACTTCGCGCAATTCGGGCACTGCAACTTTGCACTCGGGGCCCGCCAGCGGACAGCGGGTGTGAAACACGCAGCCGCGCGGCGGATTGAGCGGGCTCGGAACTTCGCCGCTGAGCACCCGCGTGACGCGCGCTGCTTCGAGCGCCGGGTCGGGTATCGGTACCGCATCGAGCAGCGCCTTAGTGTAGGGATGCAGCGGATCACTGTAAAGCGTATCGCGGTCGGCGATTTCCATCACTTTGCCGAGATACATGACGATGATGCGATCCGAGATATGACGCACCACCGCGAGGTCGTGGGCGATGAACAAATAGGTCAGGCCGAACTCGCGCTGCAGGTCTTCGAGGAGATTGATGATCTGCGCCTGGATCGAAACGTCGAGCGCCGACACCGGTTCGTCGCAGATGATGACCGACGGCTGCATGGCGAGCGCGCGCGCAATGCCAACACGCTGGCGCTGGCCGCCCGACAATTCATGCGGATAACGCTCGGCCATGTAATCGAAGAGGCCGACCTGGGTCAGCAGCTCGCGCACCTTGCGGTCGGCGGCCTTGCGATCAGGCTGCAATTTGTAGACCAGCATCGGCTCGGCGATGATCTGGCCGATGGTCATGCGCGGATTGAGCGAGCTGTACGGATCCTGAAAAATTACCTGCACCTGCCGGCGGTAACGCTTGAGTTGATCGCCTTTGGCGCGCGTGACATTGGCGCGGTCGAAAACGATTTCGCCCGACGTCGGGTCTTCGAGCCGCAACAGCGTGCGCCCTACGGTCGTTTTACCGCAGCCCGATTCGCCAACCAGGCCGACGGTTTCGCCGCGACGGATATTGAACGACAGCCCGTCGACCGCGCGCACTTCAACATGCGTCGGCTTCAAAAGTTTCATGCCGGCCGCCACTTCGAAATACGTACGTAAATCGTGCACACGCAGCAGCGGTTCACCGTCGGCGAGAACTTTCGGCGCGGGCGGTTGCGGGTTCGCACTCTGTAATCCAAGTCCCGCGGGCCCGACCCTCGCCATCTCGACGCTGCGCACGCACGCCGACCAGTGCTTGGGCGTCACTTCGATCAGCGGCGGTGCTGCAGCCACACAAGCGTCCTGCCGCGCCGGGCAGCGCGGCGCAAAACGGCAACCCTCGGGCGCGTCGAGCAGACTCGGCGGCATGCCGTCGATGGTTTCAAGCCGGCGTCCGCGCGCTTGATCGAGACGCGGCACCGAGCGCAACAGGCCTGCCGTATACGGATGCAGCGGTTTGTCGAAAATGTCGCCGGCGCTACCCTGCTCGGCGATGCGCGCCGAATACATGACGTTGACGCGGTCGGCGTAGCGCGCCACCACGCCGAGGTTGTGCGTGATGATGACCAGCGCGATGCCGAGTTCGCGCGACAGATCTTTCATCAACTTCAGTATTTGCGCCTGAATGGTGACGTCGAGCGCGGTGGTCGGTTCGTCGGCGATCAACAGTTTCGGATTGCAGGCAAGCCCGATGGCGATCATGGCGCGCTGGCGCATGCCGCCGGAAAACTGGTGCGGAAACTGATCGAGCCGGCGCTCCGGGTCGGGGATGCCAACGAGCTTCAGCAGTTCGAGCGCGCGCGCACGCGCCGCAGGCTTTTGCATGCCGAGATGAATGATCAGCGGCTCCATGATCTGGAAGCCGACCGTCAACACCGGATTCAGCGATGTCATCGGCTCCTGAAAAATCATCGCGATATCGCGGCCGCGAATCGCGCGCATCTCATCGCCCGACAGCTTCAGCAGATCGCGGCCCTGAAACATCACCCGGCCACCGACAATGCGGCCGGCCGGTTTCGCCAGCAATTGCATGATGGCAAGTGACGACACCGATTTGCCGCAACCCGATTCGCCGACCAGCGCGACGACTTCGCCGGCTTTGACCTTGTAGGAGATGCCCTCGACCGCGCGCACCACGCCGCGCGAGGTGACGAAATGCACGTGCAGGTCTTCGACTTCGAGCAGCCATTCGGCTGACGTCGCTGACTGCGGGGTGCCGGCTCCTCCGGCGGGGTGCAACACTGCGCTCATGGGCGCGGCTTTCAAATTAGAGTCTGCGCAGGCTATTGACTGCCCGCAGGGCTGTCAAGCGTATAGGTCAAGCATTTGCATCGAGTGCGGCTTCGAGTACGCGCGCGACGTGTATGGCGTCGCGCTGTGCACCATCATGGATCTGGTGGCGGCAGCTGGTGCCGTCGGCGACGATCAAAGTGTCAGCCGCTGCGGCGCGCACCGCCGGCAGCAGATTCGCCTCGGCCATTTTCATCGACACCTCGTAATGCGCCGCTTCGTAACCAAAGGCTCCGGCCATGCCGCAACAACTCGATGCCACCGTCTCGACGGCAAGACCCGGCACCAGTGCCAGCGCTTTTTGCACCGCCGGCATGGCGTCGAAAGCCTTCTGATGGCAATGGCCGTGCAACAGCGCCTTCTTTTGCGGCAGCGCTTTCAATTTGAGCTTGAGGCGGCCGGCATCGGCTTCGCGCGCGATGAATTCTTCAAACAACATTGCCTGCGCCGCCAGCGCCGTTGTTTCCGCGCCCGGCTGCATGGACAGAAATTCGTCGCGCAAGCCGAGCAGACAGGATGGCTCGAGGCCGATCACCGGCACACCGCGTTCGACAAACGGTTTGAGCGCGTCGAGCATGCGCTGCGCCTCCGCTTTGGCTTCGTCGACCAGACCGGCGGCAAGGAAGGTGCGGCCGCAGCACAGCGGTCGCGTGTCGTTGCCGGCACGCGGCAGATGCACGAGGTAACCGGCGGCGCGCAACACTGCGAGTGCGGCGCGTGCGTTGTCGGGCTCGAAATAATTGTTGAAAGTATCGATGAGCAGCACCACTTCGCCGTTGATGGTGCCGCCGCCCTGCGTGCTGGCGGGGCGCGCAAAAAAAGTATCGTTGCTCCATTGCGGCAGCGAGCGCCGCGCCGAGAGCCCGAGCATTTTTTCCGACAGCCAGGCCAGTCCCGGCACTTGATCGCGCAGATTCATCAACCACGCGAAACGCGACGCCAGCGGCGCATAACGCGGCAGCCAGGCAATCACGCGCTCTTTCAGCGTCAGCCCGCAGCGCTGATGATAGTGATGCAGAAATTCGATTTTCATTTTCGCCATGTCGACGCCGGTCGGACATTCGCGTTTGCAGCCTTTGCACGACACGCAGAGATCCATCGCCGCGTGTACTTCGTCTGAAGCCAGCGCATTGCTGCCGAGTTGCCCAGATAACGCGAGCCTTAATGTATTGGCGCGGCCACGCGTCAGATGCTGCTCTTCGCCGGTGGCGCGGAACGACGGGCACATGGTGCCGGCGTCGAACTTGCGGCAATGGCCGTTGTTGTTGCACATCTCGACGGCTTTGGCGAAGCCTTGCCCGTGCAGCGCCAAGGCGCCCTCGCCGTTTTGTTTATCCCCTTCGTGCTCCGACCAGTCGAGCGCAGTCTCGAGTTTGGGCGTCGCATAACCCGGCGCATAACGGAACAGGGTGCGCTCGTCCATTTTCGACGGTCGCACGATCTTGCCCGGATTAAGCATGCCGTGCGGATCGAACAAATCCTTGATTTCACCGAAGGCCTGCGTGATGCGCGGACCGAACATCGGCGCGATCCATTCCGAACGCACAAGGCCGTCGCCATGCTCACCCGAATAGGCGCCCTTGTATTCGCGCACCATCGCCGAAGCTTCTTCGGCGATGGCGCGCATTTTTCGCGCGCCGTCCTCGCGCATATTCAATATGGGGCGCACGTGCAGGCAACCGACCGAGGCATGCGCGTACCAGGTGCCGCGCGTGCCGTTTTTTTCAAACACGCGCGTCAGGCGCTCGGTGTATTCGGCCAGATGTTCAAGCGGCACCGCGCAGTCTTCGATGAACGAGACCGGTTTACCGTCGCCCTTCATCGACATCATGATGTTGAGGCCGGCCTTGCGCACTTCCCAGAAATCGCGCTGCAGTGTGGCGTCGGTAATTTCAACCACGCCGTCGGGCAGGCCGAGTTCACCCATCAGCTCGACCAGTTGTTTGAGCTTGGCGATCTGCGCGGCTTTGTCTTCGCCGGCGAATTCAACCAGCAGTATCGCATCGGGGGCGCCTTTGACGCAGCGGTCTACGATGGGCCGGAATGCCGGATTGGCGCGCGCGAGGTCGATCATCGTGCGGTCGACCAGTTCGACTGCAGTCGGGTCGAGTTTGACGATGTGCTGCGGCGCCTCCATCGAGGCGTAAAAGGTCGGGAAGTGGCAGATGCCCAGCGTTTTGTGCGCCGGCAGCGGCGACAGCTTCAGATGGATGCGCTTCGAATAGGCCAACGTGCCTTCGGAACCGACCAGCAGATGCGCCATGTTGTGGCCGCCACCGGCGATGCTGTCGAGGTTGTAGCCACCGACACGTCGCAACACTTTCGGAAAACGCAGATCGATTTCTTCGGCCTCGCGCGCGGCAATTGCGCGCAGCTTTTGAACCAGCTCGCGATAACCGTCCGGCGCATCGAGTGCCGTCAAATCCGCCGGTGTGGCGCCGAAGTTGTATTCGGCGCCGTCGGCCATCACGGCGTCGATGGCGTGCACGTTGTGCACCATATTGCCGTAACGGATCGAGCGCGAACCGCAGCTGTTGTTGCCGGTCATGCCGCCGAGTGTCGCCTGCGCGCTGGTTGAGACGTCAACCGGATACCAGAGGCCGTGCGGCTTCAGCCACGCGTTGAGTTGGTCAAGCACCACGCCGGGCTGCACACAGACGGTACGCGCATCCTTGTCGAACCACAGAATGTTGTTGAGGTATTTGCTGTTGTCGATGATGAGTGCGGCGCCGACAGTCTGCCCGCATTGCGAGGTGCCGCCGCCGCGCGACAGCACCGGCACGCCTTCGTCGAGCGCGATCTGCATGGCGATCTGCGCATCGCGCTCGGTTTTCGGCACGATCACGCCGACCGGCTCGATCTGGTAAATCGAGGCGTCGGTCGAATAACGCCCGCGCGAGGCGGCGTCGAAAAAAACGTCGCCTTCGGTTTCGCGCTTGAGGCGTGCCGCGAGGCGGCTGTCGCCGGTGCGCGGGTGAAAAGTCAGCGGCGCGCTAATCACCATCGAAAACCTTCATTGAATAAGTGAGCCGCGAGTGCGGCGCAGCAAAACAGCCGCAATTATTCGCGGGTTGACGCCCCTGTGCAACTTAACTATTCTGCCTGCCTCTTCAATTCCTCCCAACGAGGCTGCCATGGCCGGTATCAGCGGACGCCATTTCCTGCAAATCCCCGGCCCGACCAATGTGCCCGATCGCATATTGCGCGCCATCGATAATGCAACCATCGATCACCGCGGCCCCGAATTCCAGAAGCTAGGCCAGGAAGTGCTGGCCGGCATGAAAGCCGTTTTCAAAACAAAATCGCCGGTGATCATTTTCCCGGCCTCCGGCACCGGCGCGTGGGAAGCAGCACTCGTCAACACCTTGTCGGCAGGCGACCGCGTGCTGATGTGCGAAACCGGCCAGTTCGCCACGCTCTGGCAGAACATGGCGAAAAAACTGGGCTTGGCCCCGGAATTCATTCCCGGCGACTGGCGCCACGGCGTTGATGCGGCGGCGGTCGAAGCAAAACTCAGCGAAGACAAGGCACACGCGATCAAAGCCGTGTGCGTGGTGCACAACGAGACTTCCACCGGCGTCGCCTCGCGCATTGGCGAAGTGCGTAAAGCCATTGATCGCGCCAAGCATCCGGCACTGCTGATGGTGGATACGATTTCATCGCTCGGCTCAATCGATTACCGGCACGACGAATGGGGTGTGG
The DNA here is from genome assembly GCA_025363435.1 of Betaproteobacteria bacterium. Lineage (GTDB taxonomy): Bacteria > Pseudomonadota > Gammaproteobacteria > Burkholderiales > SG8-41 > PALSA-1004. Next base: position 603 of record JANYDY010000073.1, on the reverse strand, counting down.
ATGTCACGGTCGCCGGTTCGCAAAAAGGCCTGATGCTGCCGCCGGGGCTTTCGTTCAATGCGGTCAGCGACAAGGCGCTCGCCGCAAGCAAGACGTCGAAACTGCCGAAAGCGTACTGGAGCTGGGAGGACATGCTGGGGCCCAACAAAACCGGTTTCTTTCCGTACACGCCGTCGACCAATCTCTTATACGGTTTGCGCGAGGCGCTGGCGATGTTGCAGGAAGAAGGCTTGGACAATGTGTTCGCGCGGCACAACCGGCACGGCGAAGCAACGCGCCGCGCGGTGCGCGCCTGGGGGCTGGAAATTCTCTGTCTCGAAGCCGCCGAATATTCGAGCGCACTGACCGCGGTGATGATGCCGGCCGGCCACGATGAAGCGGCCTTCCGCAAAGTGGTGCTCGACAATTTCAACATGTCGTTAGGCAGCGGCCTCGGTAAACTCACCGGCAAAGTATTCCGCGTCGGCCATCTCGGCGATTTCAACGACCTGACGCTGATGGGCACGCTGGCCGGCGTTGAGATGGGCTTGGAACTTGCGAGTGTGCCGCACAAAAAAGGCGGGGTTGCGGCGGCGATGGATTATCTGGTGGCGAGTGCCGCAG
>JANYDY010000036.1 GCA_025363435.1 Betaproteobacteria bacterium | reverse complement strand
CCGGCGCGCTGATCGTCGGGCACGCCATAGCGTTTTTCGAGTTCCTGAATTTCAGGCAATCCCGCCACTTCCGTGAATTGCTTGAAGGTGGCGACCTTATCGCGCATATGCGCAATCGAGCCGGTTTTCTTCAATTCGGTGAGCAGGTTCTGCATTGCCGGTATTGCCGCGAGTATCACCCAGTTCGGATAAATCGCCAGCTTGAAACCGATTTTGCCGAGTTCATCAGCCGGCAGGTCCGGCGTTTTGCCGCTGGCCGCCATGTTGTACAGCAGCGGCACGCCCTTGAAATGTTTGGCGACGCGCTCGACTTGCTCGCGGCCGACCGGCGCTTCAATGAACAGCATGTCGGCGCCGGCTTCGCGATAACGTTCGCCGCGTTCAATGGCCGCGTCCAGTCCTTCGACGGCGATCGCGTCGGTGCGCGTGATGATGACGAAGTCGGGATCGCGGCGCGCATCGCAGGCGGCCTTTATCTTTGCCACCATCTCGGTAGTCGGTATGACTTTTTTGCCGGCGAGATGGCCGCAGCGTTTCGGCCACGACTGGTCTTCGATATGCACGCCGGCAACGCCGGCTTTTTCGTAATCGCGGATGGTGCGCCGCGTATTGATCGGATTGCCGTAACCGGTGTCGGCATCGGCGATCACCGGCAGATTGGATGCATCGACGATACGGCTGGCGTTGTCGATCATCTCGGTGGCGGTGAGCAGACCGACATCGGGCATACCGAGCCGCGTGATGCTGGTGCCGAAGCCGGTCATATAAACGGCATCGAAGCCGCCCATCGCCACCAGTCGTGCGGCGAGACCGTCGGCGACGCCGGGTGCGACGATGCAACCGGGGCGCGCGAGCAGGGCGCGCAGGCGCGCCGTCATGCGTTCCATATGTTTCCTTTCGCGGGCTCAGTGAGCCCTTGAATGACCCCTCCGTTCGTGGTGAGCCTGTCGAACCATGAACGGAGCGTTATTTAGAACCAATGTACCGGATCGATTGCCCTTCGACAGGCTTAGGGCGAACGGTAGTTGTTCGAAGCGTCCTTAACCGGCAGCGCGGATACGTGGCCGCGCCGTGAATTTGAAATCGACGTCCTTGAGTTTTTCGGTCGACCACAAAGCTTCGAGCAACTGGCGCGCAACGGCGTCACCGATTACCGGTTCCGTGAGCTCCATGTATTTTTCGTTCAACTCTTCGTCGGTCAACGGCATTTCCGGATCGCCTTTGCGCGTCGACTGGAAATACTTGAACACTTTGCCGTCGTTCAATTCGACTTCGACATGCGCCGCGCGCTGGTTCGGATAGACCTTCGACAATTCCGCATCGGTGACGACTTCGATTTTCGACAACAGCGAACGCACATTCGGATCGTTCATGCGCTCGGGCGAGAACGCCACCAGCCGCACGCTGCCGTGCACCAGCGCATGCGCTGTCACGTATTGCACGCTGAATTTGGCCTGGTAATCACCTTCGGGGTTGGCGTTGTTGACGATGTCGGTGCCGGCTTTGTAGGTGGCGATTTTCATGCGCTTGATGTCGCTCCACTTGAAGCCATGCGTTTTCTGCAGATGCAGCGCACCGTCGATGGGTGCGAACGTGTGGCCGCAGCAGCCGTGGTTCTTGAAGGTCATGACGACGATGTTGTAACGCTTGCCGAGCTCGCGCGTGGCTTTGCTCCAATCAACGCTGGTGCTCATCGCGTTGCCGAAACCGACGTCGCCTTCGAGGATGTCGGTGGCGCCGGTCACGCCTTTGGCCGCCGCCATCGCCGCCAGCGCGCCGACTTCGGCGGCGTGGCCGCTGTGAATAGGCTTCGACATCGCCTGCATACGATAAGCCTGCTGCAGGCCGGCTGCCATGGTTGCGACTGTCGCCAGCGCGTGCGCGATTTGCGTCGCATTCAGTTTGAGGATGGTCGCTACCGCGGCAGCGGTGCCGAACGAGCCGATGGTGCCGGTGGTGTGCCAGTACTTATAGTGCGAGGGCATCACCGATTCGCCGATGCGTGTCGATATTTCATAACCGACGATGACGCCGCGCAGAAACAGTTCGCCCGATGCGCCGGTCGCCTGCGCCGCGGCGAGGGCGGCGGCGATGATGGGGCTGCCCGGGTGATAACCGGCGTCGCGGTAGATGTCGTCGAACTCGACCGAATGCGAAGCGGCGCCGTTGATCAGGGCAGCCGCGCGTATGGTGGCGGCGCGGCCCGAGGCAAGGCGTGCCTTGCCGTGATCGAGATCTTCGGCCAGCGCCTGTTCGAGCAGGGTTGCCGGCGTCACAAGGCTGCCGGGCAGCAGGCTCGCGTACCAGTCGATGATGGCGCGCTTGGCGTGGTGCCAGACTTCCGGCGGCAGTTTTGAGGTCTGCTCTTTGACGGCGTATTCGGCGAGTTGATGTACCAGCATGGTGCTCTCCTCTCAGGAACGGCTAATTCATTTAATGGTGAACATTCTCGGTAAACACGATCAGGCCGTCTACTGCAATAACGCCCTGACCTTCGGCTTTGACGATCAGCGGGTTGATTTCCGCGTCGGCCACTGTGCGGCCGGGCAGTGCGGCAAGTTGCGACATTGCAGCGACGGCTTGCGCCAGCGCCTCACAATCGCCGCGCGGCAGGCCGCGATAACCGCGGATTACCGCGAGCCCACGCACTTCTTCAACCATGCCGCGCGCGGTATCGAGATCAACCGGGGCGACGCGGATCGCGATGTCTTTGTAAATCTCGGCGAGGATGCCGCCGACGCCGAGCACGACGACCGGGCCGACCTGCGGATCGCGGCGGAAGCCGAGGATGACTTCGGCCAGCCCTTTTTCCATCTTTTGCACGAGGATGCCGTTGATCTTCGCTTGCGGATGGCTGGCGCTTATGCGCTTGAGTATCTGTTGTGCCGTCTCGGCAAGCTGTTTTGCATCGGCGATATTGAGCGCAACGCCGCCGGCGTCGGTCTTGTGCAGTATGTCGGGCGAGAGAATTTTTGCGACCACCGGGAAACCGACACTGGTTTTTTGCGCGGCATCGGTGATGATTTCCGATTGCGCCGGCGCGATACCGAGCGCGCCGAAGGCTTTGCAGGCGTCAAACTCATTGACGGTTTTACCCGGTGCGTTCGCCAGCAGCGCATCGACTGCCGCGAGCCGTGTCGTATCCGGCGCCGGCGTATTTGCCGGAACAGTCCAATCGCGCCAGGCGCGTATCGCGTCGGCGGCCGCTTCCGGCGTGCGAAAGCCGGCAATATTATTATCGGCGAGCAATTTGAGTGACGCCTCGGCATGCGGCGCCAGAAACACTGCAATCGGTTTGCCGTGGCGATCTGCTTCAACCAGCGGTTCGATAGCGACTTCCGGCTGAAATTGCGCCGAACTGCCTGCGACCGCGAGCACCATGTCGCAATGATCGGAGGCAAGCAGTGCATTGAGCACGCCGCTGTAGATTTCTTTTTTGGCGCCCGCCAGCGTCAGGTCGGTCAAACGCGTGCCGGAGATGCGGATGTTTTTCTTCGCCAGATTGTCGATCACCGTCTGCGTCGGTGCGACGACATCAACGCCGAAGGTGCCGAGGCGATCGGCCACCGACGCAGCACCGCCGCCGGTTGTCGTCATCACGGCGACACGATGACTGCGCGCGGGTTTTTGTCCGCGCAGCAGCGGCGGCAGCTCGAACAGATTTTCCATGGTGTCGACACGTACGATGCCGTGGGCGCGGAAAAACGCATTGGCGACTTCGTCGTCCCCGGCCAGCGCGCCAGTGTGCGAGGCGGCAAGATCCTGGCCGACGCTCGAGCGACCGAGTTTGTAAACGATCATCGCTTTGCCGGCCGCATAAGCACGGCGCGCAGCGCGCGCCAGATGTTCGGCGCCGCGTATGGTTTCCATGAACAGCAGAATGGCTTCGGTATGCGGGTCGTCGACCAGCGCATCGGCGATTTCGCCGACACCGAGATCGCATTCGTTGCCGACCGAAATCAGTTTCGAGAAACCGACGCCGCGGCCGAGGCCGCGCGACAGCAAACCGCCCATCATGCTACCCGATTGCGAAATGATGGCGAGCGGACCCGGTGTGATGTCGAGTTTCTCCAGCACTGCGTTGACCGACAATGCACACGACGGTTTGCTGCTGAAGAGGCCGATGCAATTCGGTCCGATCAAACGCACGCCGCCCTTGCGCGCGATCTCGACCAGTTTGTCCTGTTTGACACGGCCGGCGGCGCCGGTTTCGGCAAAACCGTCGCTGTAAATCGTGACGACAGGTATTTTTTTCTCGACGCATTGCACCAGCGCGGTTTCAACGGCAGCGGTGGGCACCATGATAAAAGCGTGATCGATTTCGTCGGGTACGGCCAGCACGTTCGGGTAGGCTTTTTCGCCGAGCACTTCATCGCGGCCGGGATTGACCGGAATGATCTTGCCCGGATAGCGGTACTTGCGCAGAAAGCGCTGCGGGCGCGAGGTGTACTTGTTCGGATCGCCGGACGCGCCGATCAAAGCGATGGTGCGCGGTGCAAACAACAGTTGTGCGAGTTTGTTGCTCATTACTTGAACAGTCCTCAGGATTTGGCAGGTTTCGGCGGACGTTGCGAGAAGCTCCGCTCGAACACTGCTTCTGCGATCCGGTTCTTCAATATTTCGATCGAGCCGCCGGCGATCATCCAGCCGCGGCATTTACGAAAGCAGTACTCGACCAGCGTTTCTTCGGTGTAGCCCATGCCGCCCATGATTTGCATCGCTTCGTTGCAGAGATCGAAGCCGGCCTGATTGCAAAACGCTTTGGCGATGGCCGTGTCTTCGCCGGAAGGTATGCCGTTCACCGCGTTGGCGACAGCACGGTAAATCAGCAGCTGGCCGGCGTCGAGTTTGATTTTCATGTCGGCGAATTTCCATTGCAGCCCCTGGAATTCACACAGGAGTTTGCCGAACTGCTTGCGCTGCATCGCCCACTGTCTTGCCTGTTCGTAGGCGTAACGGCCGAGCGCGAGCGAACGCGCAGTGTTGCCGATGCGCTCGACGTTGAAGCCGGCAATCTGCTTTTTGAAACCGCCTTCTTTCAGCAACACGTCTTCCGGACCGACGTAAACGTTGTCGAGATAGGTCTGCACCCATTCTTCACCATTGAAGAATTTTGCCGCCTTGCCCTGGCGAAAACCTTCGGCGTTGCGCGGAATCAAGACTGAACCGATGCCACCGATGCCGGGGCCAAAGCGCACATAGGTCAGCATCATTTCGGCAACCGACGCGTGCGTTTGAAAAACTTTCACACCGTTGATGCGATAACCGGCACCGTCGGGCGTCGCGGTTGTGGTCAGATCGGTGACCGCGCTGCCGGCATCGGGCTCGGTCATGCCGACGCAGGTGACGGCTTCGCCGCTGAGAATTCTCGAGAGATAACGTTTTTTCTGATCGGGCGTGCCGTATTCGGCAAGCACGCGCACCGGGCCGAAATTGCCGGCTTGAATCACGTCGGCGCTGCGCGGGCAGAATTCGGCGATGGCTTCGATCGCGATGATCGCGTCCATCAATGTGCCGCCCTGGCCGCCGTCGGCTTCGGGCATCGCAATGCCCATCAGACCCTGTTTCGCCATTAGCTTCGCGACATCGAACGGGTGCTCGGCCTGGTGCGCGCGCGCCAGCGCGCCTTTGGCGAGATGTTTTTCGGCGAAGCCGCGCACCGCAGCGCGAAACATTTCCTGTTCTTCGCTCAGTTTGAAATCCATGGCGATCTTCCTTGCTGTAAGTGCTGCGATTCCTAATCCGGCCGCATGCCGGTTGCTTTGACGACTTTGGCGAAGTGCCCCGTCATTTTTTTGATGTAATCGGAAAATTCCTGCGGCGTCATGCTGACAAGTTCGGCGCCCTGACTCGAAGCTTTTTCTTTTGCTTCTGGATTTTTCGCAACCTTGGCAATTTCCGCGGCCAGACGATTGACGATCGCCGGTGGCGTGCCGGCGGGCGCCAGTATGCCGTTCCAGGCGCCGATGTCGAAGCCCGGGTAACCCGATTCGGCCACCGTCGGCACGTCCGGTAATGCGGGCGAACGTTTCGGGCTGCCGATGGCAATTGCGCGCAAACGTCCCGCCTGCACCAGCGGCATCGCCGGCGGCATGGTCGAGAAGGTCATCTGCACTTCGTTGCCGAGCAGAGCCGTGAGTTGTCCCGCAGTACCTTTATAGGGAACCTGCACGATATTGACGCCGGCCATCAGCTTCAGCAGTTCGGCGCCGAAGTGGGCCGAGGCGCCGGTGGTGCCCGAGGCGTAATTCAATTTGCCCGGTTGCGCGCGGGCGAGATCGATCAATTCCTTCACCGATTTCACCGGCATCGACGGATGCACCAGCAGCAGGCTGTGCGTCAAGGCGACGAGGCTAACCGGCGCAAAATCTTTCATCACATCGTAGGGCAGTTTTTTGTGCAGGCTCGGCAACACCGAATGACTCGTGTTGGTCATCAGTATGGTGTAACCGTCGGGCAGTGCTTTCGCCAGCGTTTCAGTGGCGATAATGCCGCCGCCGCCGGGTTTGTTGTCGATGACGATGCTTTGACCGAGTGCGTCGGCCATACCCAGCGCGTAGGTGCGTGCGAGCAGATCGGTGCCGCCGCCCGGCGCCGATATCGCCAGCATGCGGATTGGCTTGTTCGGATAGGTCTGCGCCGCTGCGCTCGCCGTTACGGCGAGCAGTGCAATCAATACAGTGCAGCGCATTACGCCACCAGCAACGCACGCAGTTTGCGCACGTCTTTCAGTTTGTCGAGCGCCCAGATCGCATCGCAGAGTTTGCGTGCGCGCGCTTTGCCGAGCACCGGGGCGAGCAGATCGTAGCTCTTGGTATCGACTTCTTTGCGTGTCATCGGGTTTTCGCTGGTGCCGCGTACCGCTTTGGTGTGATGACGCAGCTGGCGGCCGTCCTTCAGCTTGATTTCGATGATGCCCTGACGACTCGGCATTGCTTTGGTCATTGCATCGTCGCCAAACGACTGGATGCGTTTGCGCAGAGCGAGCACCTTCGGATCGCGCATGCGTTTTTCGTCGTGCGATGACTTGAAAGTGACACCGCCGTCGAGCAACATGATCGCGCACATATGCTGCATGCAGATGTCGGGCATATTGCGGTTGTCGACGGTGTTCGCACCCTGATGGGAGACGCGCACCACCAGTTTTTCGACGTTGGCGGCTTTCAGCTGATGTTCTTCAATCAGGGCGAGCAGCGAATCGAGCGGCGCCTGGATCGGCGAGCCGACCGACCAGCGCTTGATGTTGGTGTTCATGATTTCGTAGGTGCGACCGAGTTCGCGCACCAGTTCCTGGATCTTCGGTTTGCGGCCGTAGGCGACGAAGAAGTTGCGTTCGCCGGCGAAAATGTCATCGACGCCGGTGAATCCGTGCGACACCATGGCGGCTGAGGTCACACCATTGCGCGCCGGCATGCCGCCGAAGTCGAAGGATTTTTCGATGTGCTCGGCATCGCGCATCCAGCACGACACGCCCGAAGCCTGCTGTGAGGTATACGAAAGAAGGTGGCGCGCCTGCCGCTGATCGAAGCCGCATAACGAGGCGGCAGCGGCGGCGGCGCCAAAACTCGGGCCGAAGCTATGCGTTGAATGGCCGTCGGCACGAAACTCACTGGGGTTGAGTGCCATATTGATGCGGGTGCCAATGTCGTAGCCGAGGGCGACGGCGCGCAGCAGTGCGGCGCCACTGGCGTGTTCGCGTTCGCCCATGGCCAGCGCTGCCGGCACGATGGCGCAGCCGGGATGGCAGTTTGATGGCGCGTGCGAATCGTCGGTTTCGTCGGCGTGGCCGAGCATGCCGTTGGCGAGTGCCGCGGTGGACGCCGTAGTGACGATGCGGCTGCCGGCGATCACCGCTTCGGCTTTGCCGCCGAGGGTTTTTGCATATGAAATTGCCTTGCGCCCCGGCAGGAGGCGCGAGCCGGAGATCATGGCCGCCAGCGTGTCGAGAATGTGATGTTTGGTTTTTTCGACGACCGCCGCCGGCAGTGCCTTGCGCGGTGCCGCTGCGATATAGGCGCTGACCTGATGCATGACCGGAGAAATTTCGGGTTTGGCTTTGCTCTTCATGTTTTTTTCCAGCTTTTCGGTTAAATATCGGTTTAGTTGGTTTTGCACGGCACCGCCGCACGTGCGATGTCGGCGGCGTTGGTTAATTTCTCCGCCGACCAGCACAGTGCGATCAATTCGTCGGCCTGTTTTTTCGCGAGTACGCCATCGGTAAGGCTGCGGAATTTGCGTTCGAGATCGGCGTCGCTCATCGGCCGCGCCAGCGTGCCGAGTGCGTTCTCGACATATTTTGTCAGTGTGCGGCCGTCATTGAGTGTGACAGAAATGCGCGCCTGGATTTTTTTCAACGCAGCGTCGGGCGCCACCGTCACCTTGCGGCGCAATGCAACCACGCGCTTGTCGCGCACCGCCGCGTCGCTGAACTGCGGTTCACCCGCGTCACCGAACACAATCGCGGTTGCTGCCGCATGAAATATGCTGAACTTGCCTTCGAGTCCGGTTTTCGGTTCCTTGATCGCGGTCAGTTCCATGACGATAGGGCATAGCGTGAGATCAACGCGTGCGATGTCTTCGGGTTTCAAGTTGTTTTCATTGCGTAGCTGGATGCAGCCGTCGATGGCGGCGTGCACCACCAGCCCGCAGGCATAGGGCTTGTACATGTTCGACAGTAACTCGAAACGCGTGCCGAGTTCACCGGTGATGACTTCCGGGTCAAAACGCGTGGATGTCACGTGCGCCCAGCCGCGCTCGGCTTCGATCGCGTGATCCGAACTGGTGAAGTTCTTCGACGCCATCAGCGCCGCGGTCATGCCGCCTTGGGCGGCGCGGCCCGGATGCAGGCTTTTGCACATCGAGCCGAACATTTCACGCAGCCCCGACGATTGCGTGGCGGCAATGCCGAGCGCCCAGCGCATTTGTTGTTCGTTAAGGCCGAGCAATTTACCGGTAGCCGCCGCCGCACCGAAAATGCCGGCGGTGCCGGTGATGTGCCAGCCGCGATCATAATGTTCGGGAAATACCGACAGCGCGATGCGGCATTCGGTGTCGACGCCGAGCACGAAGGCGTTGATCAAATCGGCACCGCTGATTTTGCGCCACTCGGCAAACGCCAGCAGCGCCGGCCACAGCGGCGCGCTCGGGTGCACGGCGCGCGCATGCGTGTCATCGTAGTCGAGCACATGCGTGCTGATGCCGTTGATCAGCGCTGCGTTGAGGATATCGAAGCGTTCGCTGCGGCCGAACACGCCGGCCTGCGGGGGGCCCGCGAAATCGCGGATTGCGGCAAGCGCGTTTTCGACAGTCTCATGCCGCGCGCTGCCGATCGCGCAACCGAGGCAATTGAGCAGGGCACGGGTTGCTTCGTGCCGTACCGGCTGCGGTATATCCGCGAAGCGCGCATTAACAACGTGGCGCGCGAGTATGCCGGTGACGTCGTTCATTCGGCTTTGATGCCGGCCGTCTTGATGATGACGGTCCACTTGGCGATGTCGGCTTTGATGCGCGCGCCGAATTCTTCGGCAGTGCTGCCGATCGGGTCGGCGCCCTGGCCGATCAACTGATCAGCGACGGTTTTGGTTTGCACGACACGGCGCAATTCGCTGCTCAGCTTGTTGATGGTGTCGCGCGGCGTGCCGGCCGGCGCCATGGCGCCGAACCAGGTCACGGAATCGAAGCCCGGCATGCCGTTCTCGGCGATGGTCGGAATGGCCGGCGCTGCCGCGCTGCGTTTGGCGCTGCTGATCGCAACCGCGCGTAAACGTCCTGAATTCACATAGGGCAGCACCGACAGCGTATTCGCGAACATCATCGAAACCTGTCCGGCGATCAGGTCGGTCACCGCCGGCGGCGTGCCTTTGTAGGGAATATGCGTGATGTCGATTTTCGCCTGCTGCTTGAACATTTCCATCGCCAGATGCGGGCTGCCGCCGTTGCCGGTAGATGCATATAACAACTGACCGGGCTTGGCTTTGGCCATCGCGATCAGCTCTTTGACGTTTTTGACCGGCAGCGATGGATGCACGACCAGCACAAACGGCGCCGCCGCTACCATCGAGATCGGTTCGAGATCTTTCTCGAGGTTGTAGCCGAGCTTTTGATACAGCGCCTGGCTGCTGGCAACCGAGGCTGGCGTGAACAACAGCGTATAGCCGTCGGCCGGTGCGCGCGCTGCGACTTCGGCGCCGAGATTGCCTGACGCGCCGGCGCGATTGTCGACGATGAATTGCTGGCCGAGCGCATCGGCCAGGCGCGGCATCACGGTGCGCGCAACGATATCGACGCCGGCACCCGGCGGAAATGACACCACCACGCGCACCGGCTTTGCAGGATAAGTCTGCGCAAGTGCGGCGGAAGACAGTAGCGCCAGGGCGATTGCGCCGGCGCGCGAAATATTTAGCATGATTCGGTCCGCGGCCTTGAGAGCCGCCGGCTGGTTGAAAGGTTTCGTCGGGCGCTGCCAGGCTTGTATTCCTGCCGCGAACGGCTGCCGCAGGCGCCCTTTTTCTGCTCAGAATTTTAGCAGTGGCAGCATGTCTGCACAACGCGCCAAAGCGCTGCGGCGCAGGCGCGAGATACGCTAAAATGCCGTCTTCACAAGACATGGAGTGCACAGCGTGGGCAAGATTTCTGTCGGTATCGTTATGGGCAGCACCAGCGACTGGGACGTGATGAAACACGCGGCCCAGCAACTTAAGGATTTCGGCGTCAGCTACGATGCGCGCGCGTTGTCGGCGCACCGCTCGCCCGATCTCTTGATCGAGTGGATGGCCGAGTGCGAGAAGAACGGCGCGCAATGTTTCATTGCCGGCGCCGGCGGCGCTGCGCATCTGGCCGGCGTGGTCGCGTCGAAGACCGCGCTACCGGTGCTGGCAGTGCCGATTCCGTCGAAGCATCTGGGGGGCCTCGACTCGCTGTTGTCGATGGTGCAAATGCCCAAGGGCATCCCGGTGGCGACCTTCGCCATCGGCGACGCCGGTTCGGCCAACGCCGGCCTGTTCGCAGTGGCGACACTTGCGCTGGCGGACAAAACGCTGGCCGAAAAACTCGCCGCCTTCCGCCGCAAGCAGACCGAAGCGGTCAAGAACGCCAAGCTGCCCGACTAGTTCGCTGCAGCGTTTTCAATTTTTTCCAAGGAATCGATCCGTGGCTAACGACGCAATTCTTGAAACCAATCTGAAGAGCCTGCCATTTCTGCACCGCGGTAAGGTGCGCGATCTGTATGCGGTCGGCGACGACAAGCTGTTGGTGGTGCAGACCGATCGCCTGTCGGCGTTCGACGTCATCCTCACCGAGCCGATTCCGGGCAAGGGCGCGGTGCTGACCGAAATGTCGTTCTGGTGGTTCAAGAAACTCGGCCACGTGATTCCGAATCATCTCACCGGCATTGCGCCGGAAACCGTGGTTGCTGCGAATGAACGCGAGCAGGTTGCCGGGCGTTCGATGGTGGTGCATAAATTCAAGCCGCTGATGATAGAAGCAGTGGTGCGCGGCTACATCATCGGCTCGGGCTGGAAGGATTATCAAAAGACCGGCGCGGTTTGCGGCATCAAATTGCCGGGGGGGCTGAAAGAAGCCGAAAAGCTGCCGGAAGTTATTTTTACGCCGGCAACCAAAGCGCCGGCCGGTCAGCACGACGAAAACATTTCGATTGAAGAAGCCGGAAAAATCGTCGGCGCCGAAATGGCGGCGAAAGTGCGCGACGTCTCAATCCAGCTCTACAGCGAAGCGGCTGCCTATGCGGCGACGCGCGGCATTATCATCGCCGACACCAAATTCGAATTCGGTCTCGACAGTGCAGGCAAGCTGCATTTGATCGATGAAATTCTCACACCCGATTCGTCGCGCTTCTGGCCGGCGGCCGAGTACCGTACCGGCATGAGCCCGCCGTCGTTCGACAAGCAGATCGTGCGCGACTACCTCGAAACGCAAGGGTGGAACAAGAAGCCGCCGGCGCCGAAAGTGCCGCAGGAAGTGCTGGCGAAAACCTCGGCCAAGTATCGCGAAGTTCTGACGCTGCTCAGCAAGTGAGCGGCGAGCGCCTGTCATGAAACGCGACATCGGCGCCCTGTTTCCCGAGCTTGAAAAAGATCTCAAGCCGTACACCGCGGAAGCGACCACCGGGATACTGCCGTATCAGGACATCTGTCGCCTGATCGACGGCGGGCGTGTCAAAGCCGTGGTGCCGATTGAGCGTGAGCAGGTGCAGCCGGCGAGTCTGGATTTGCGCCTCGGCGCCAAAGCTTGGCGCGTGCGTGCGAGTTTTCTGCCCGGCACTTCGTCGGTGGCAGCGAAAATCGAGCGGCTGAAAATGCACGAAATCGATTTGACGCTGCCGACCGTACTCGAAAAAGGCTGCGTTTACATCGTCGAACTGATGGAAGCGCTGAAATTGCCGCAGGGCATTTCCGGCAAAGCCAATCCGAAAAGCACCACCGGCCGGCTCGATATTTTCACGCGCATGATCAGCGACAACGGCAACGAGTTCGAAGGCGTGCGCGAAGGTTACAAGGGCAAACTGTATCTCGAAGTGGTGCCGCGCACGTTCAGCATACTGGTGCAGCAGGGCGCGCGGCTGAACCAGCTGCGTTTCGTGCGCGGCAATCCGCCACCGTCGGATACCGCACTCGGCGAACTCGATCGCGCCGAGACGCTCGTCTACTCGGAAGCCGACGGCCCGCAGGCCGCGGTGATCAAAGACGGCTTGTGGATTTCGGTCGACCTCGAAGGCAATGTTGCCAACGGCACCGTCGGTTACCGCGCGAAGAACCACGCGCCGCTGGTCGATTTGAGCAAGATCGGTTATTACGATCCGCTTGAATTCTGGGAGCCGATTTCACGCACGCCATCGCGCGGCCTCGTGCTCAATCCCGATGATTTTTATATTCTGGCGTCGCGCGAGCTGATCCGCATTCCGCCGCATTTCGCTGCGTCGATGGTGCCGTACGATCCGTCAGTCGGTGAGTTCCGCATCCATTACGCGGGGTTTTTCGATCCCGGTTTCGGCTATGGCAGCAACGACATCGCCGGTACGCGCGCGGTGCTCGAAGTGCGCTCGCACGAAGTACCCTTTCTGATCGAACACGGTCAGGAAGTCGGCCGCTTCATTTACGAGCGCCTGCTTGCGGTGCCGGAGAAAATCTACGGCGTCAATATCGGTTCGTCGTATCAATCGCAGGGCCTCGCGCTGTCCAAGCAGTTCAAGCCGGTGGCCGCGGCCTGAGCCGGCGCGGCATTTCCATGCCAGTCGCAATCGGGCAGGACATCGCGCAGGCGGTGGCAATACTGAAGCGCGGCGGCCTCGTCGCTTTTCCGACTGAAACCGTTTACGGCCTCGGCGCCGATGCGAGCAACGCCGACGCATTAAAACGCCTGTTCGCGGCGAAAGGCCGGCCGAGCAATCATCCGGTGATCGTGCACCTCGCTGACACCACACAACTCAAGCACTGGAGCAGCGAGGTCACGCCGCTGGCGCAAAAGCTCGCGGAAAAATTCTGGCCCGGTCCGCTGACATTGATATTGCGGCGCACTGCGACCGTCAGCGATCTGGTTACCGGTGGTCAGGATTCGATAGGCTTGCGAGTGCCCTCGCATCCGCTCGCACAGGCCTTGCTCAGGGCTTTCGGCGGCGGCATAGCGGCGCCGTCGGCCAACCGCTTCGGCCGCGTCAGCACGACGACGGCGCAACATGTCGCAGAGGAGCTCGGCGAGCGCGTTGACTGCGTGCTCGACGGCGGCGCCAGCACGATCGGCATCGAATCTTCAATTGTCGATGCGCGCGGTGAATATCCGGTGTTGCTGCGGCCCGGGCATATTTCGGTCAAAGAAATCGAAGCCGCCGCCGGCGCTGCGATACAAGCAACGCGCGCCGATGCGCCGCGCGTTTCCGGCGCGCTCGCCGCGCATTACGCGCCGGCGACGGCCTTGTTGCTGCTCGAAAGCGATCTGCTGCTCGAACTTGCCGCGACGCTAACGCGAGAGGGCAAACGCGTGGCGGTGCTGGCGCGCAGCGCGATGCAGCCGCTGCTGCCGGGGTTGACGTGGGTTGCCGCGCCGGCCGATGCTGCAGCCTACGCGCACGATCTCTATGCAAATCTGCGCCTGCTCGATGGCACGGGTTGTGACGCCATTCTGGTTGAGCAACCGCCGTTGCAGGCGGAATGGGCGGCGGTCAACGATCGTCTGATGCGTGCCGCCGCCGGCACGCGTAAATAGCAGACGAAAAAAACGCCGCGACCCGTTGCCGGGTAGCGGCGTGACGTTGAGTGTCTGTGGTTACAGGTCGACGCGGACTTTTGCGTCTTTTGTTTCCCGCAGGAACAGTAAGCCGATTACCAGCGACATTACTGCTACGCCGATCGGGTACCAAAGTCCGTTATATATATTCCCGGTTGCCGCAACGATTGCGGTGGCAAGCAATGGCAGCATGCCGCCGAACCAGCCATTGCCGATGTGATATGGCAGCGACATCGAGGTGTAGCGGATGCGCGCCGGGAACAGCTCGACAAGAAAGGCTGCGATCGGTCCATAGACCATCGTCACGTAGAGCACCATGATGACGAGAATCAACTCCGCCATGAACCAGTTGACCTGCGCGAGATCGGCCTTGGGCGGGAAGCCCGCAGCTTTCAGCGTCTCTGCATAGACTTTCGCATCGAAGCCTTTCAGCTCGACATCACCGATCTTTGTGACGATCTTGTCGGGGCCGCCCGCCGGCAGTTCGGTCGAAGTGAAGGATATGCCGGATTTGGTCAGGAAGTCCTTGGCCTTGTCGCAATCGCTGAATTTCGACCACGGTCCGACGAAAATATGGAAGTTGCAGTCGGTTGCCGCCACCGTAATCGGCGTCTTGGCCTGCGCCGCTTCCAGTGCCGGATTCACGTAATGCGTGAGTGCGCCAAACAACGGGAAGTACGTCAACGCCGCAATCAGGCAGCCGGCCATGATGATCTTCAGTCGCCCGATCTTGTCGGAGAGCCAGCCGAAAAAAACAAAGAACGGCGTGCCGATCACCAGCGAAATTGCAATCAGCGTATAGGTGTACTGAAAATCCAGCTTGAGCGTAATGAGCAGGAAGAACAATGCATAGAATTGGCCGGTATACCAGACCACGCCCTGGCCCGCTGTTGCGCCGAACAGTGCAAGCAACACGACCTTCGCATTGTCCCAGCGCGCAAAGCTTTCGGTCAGCGGCGCTTTCGAGGTTTTGCCTTCGCTCTTGATTTTCAGGAACACCGGCGATTCTTCGAGTTTCAACCGGATGTAGACCGAAAACGCCAGCAGGACTACCGAAACCAGGAACGGAACGCGCCAGCCCCAGTCGGCGAATTCCGCCGTGCTCATGCCGGTGCGGCAGCCCAGAATTACCATCAACGCGAGGAAGAAGCCGAGCGTTGCCGTGGTCTGAATAAAACTGGTATCGAAGCCACGACGTCCCTCCGCCGCGTGTTCCGCGACGTAGGTTGCAGCACCGCCGTATTCACCGCCGAGCGCCAGGCCTTGCACAAGGCGCAGCGACACCAGCAGAATCGGCGCCAGCCAGCCGATGGTTTCGTACGTCGGCAGCAGGCCGACGGCGAAAGTTGCGGCGCCCATGCAGACGATCGTAACGAGGAAGGTATATTTGCGACCGACGATGTCACCGATACGGCCGAACAACAAGGCACCGAACGGCCGCACCAGAAAGCCGGCAGCATAAGTCGCGAACGCCGAAAGCAGAGCCGCGGTGTCGTTGCCTTTGGGGAAGAATAACGCGGCGAAAAAAGGCGCCAGCGTTGCGTATAGATAGAAGTCATACCACTCGAAGACGGTGCCGAGTGATGACGCAAATATGACTCGTTTTTCTTCCGGTTTGAGATCGCCGGTGGCTGCTGCTGCTGGTGCTGTCATTGCCATCCTCCCAGTGGTTGATACGAAATTTGCGCTTGGCCAAATAACTAGCTGCGTTTTTTCATATTCTTGTTTCGCGCCATTATATGTGAAATTTCGCACACCGCCAGAGGGCATAGGCTGAAATGCCTAAGAGCCTTAAAGAATGCTCAAGCCTTTGACATTAAAAGAAATTATGCCGCTGCCATGATGCGGCGCGGCGCCAACCCTCGATTCCTGCGGGAGATGCGGACGTGGCGTTAGCGGAATTTCTGCTCGAGAAACTGGCGCACGCGCGTGGTCAGTGCCGCTTCGCTGCCGGCGAAATAGTGATCTGACCCCGGTACTTCGATTTGCGCCGAACCTTTGAGTTTTGCCAGCACCGCAGCGCGCGCATCGGCTTTTTGCAGCACCTGCGGGAAATCGCGTTCGCCGTAGATATCGAGTACCGGCAGATTCAATTTGCCGGTGTCGGCGAATTCGCCGCTGCTGATGCCGATGGCGATCCAGGCGGCGAGGCCGTGCGCCGGATTGGCCACAAGAAAATAATTGCTCATGCGCGCGCCCATGCTGTGCGAGGCCAGCGCGATTTTCGTCTGGCCCTTCGCTTTGAGAAAAGTCACCGCCGCGGTGAGCCGTTCCGCCGCATCGGCAAACAGCGCCGGATATTCTTCGCCCTTGGCGTCGGCGGCAAGCACCGGCATTTGTATCGACAGCGTTGTATAGCCGTAGTCGGGCAGCGCACTGCGTAGCGCGCCGATCATTGCCCAGTCCGGATTCAGGCCGACGCCGTGCACGACGATCACCGCCGCGCGCGCTTTCGGTGCTTCGGTGTAGAGGGCAAGAAATTTATGGCCGGACTTTTGCGCGAGGTAGACCGGGTCACCGACCACCAGCGTTGGCGTGATTTCGTCGGCCCAGCGTTTTTCGCGCGCGTAGTCGGGGGCAGCGATGGCGTTGTATGCGATGAGCAACGCCAGTATTGCCAGCACGCGCGGAACGAAGCGTTGCATTTGCATCTCAGCGTCCCTTGAACTGCGGTTTTGTTTTGGCGAGAAACGCCGCCACGCCGGTTTTGTAATCCTCGGTGTCAAAACAGGCAAAGCCCTCGTTCCATTCATCGGGCGAGACCTGTGGCAACGGATTCAAGCGTTCGATATATTGCTTGTGCCAGCGCGCGACCAGCGGCGCGCCGGCCGCAATGCGTGCCGCCATGGCATACGCAACACCCTCGACATCGGGGTCGGCCACCACCCGGTTGACCAGCCGCTTCGCGAGCGCTTCCTGCGCATCGAACACGCGGCCCTCGAGCAGGATTTCCAAGGTCACCGCGCGGCCGACCACTGCCAGCACGCCCTGCAGTTCGCCATAACCCATGGTCAGGCCGAGATTCTTGATCGGCACGCCGAAGCGGCTCGATTCGCTACAAATACGCAAATCGCACATCGCCGCGATTTCCAGTCCGCCGCCGACACAGGCGCCCTTGATCAGCGCAATCACCGGATGACGGCACTGCGCCACCGACTGCATCGTTGCATGGATCAGCGCGCCGTACTCCGCCGCCTGCACGCCAGCGGCGCGTTCACTGGCGAATTCGGCAATGTCAGCGCCGGCCGCGAAGGCGTCGTCGCCGGCGCCGCGCAGCACGATGCAGCGCAATGCTGCATCGGCCGACAACTCACGCATCGCCGTGCCGAGTTTTTCCCACATGCTGCGGTCAAGCGCGTTCAGTTTGCCCGGGTTGCTCAGCGCAACCGTGGCAATCGCGCCCTGGCGTTCGACGCTGATGCTTGAAGCCATGACAATGCCTAATCGAGTTGCACGTTCGCCGCTTTGACCAGCTTGGTGTATTTGGCGATTTCGGTTTTGATAAAGGCGTCGAATGCTTCCGGCGTGCCGCCGCCGATTTCGGTGCCGACCTCGGCGAGCCGCTTGCGCACGGTCGGGTCAGCGAGCGCCTTGTTGATGTCGGCGTTGACTTTGGTGACGATGTCGCGCGGCGTCGCCGCCGGGGCGACCACGCCGTACCAATTGGTCATCTCGAAACCCTTGAGCCCTGTTTCTTCCAGCGTCGGCACGTTCGGCAATTGCTCGGCGCGCTTCGGTGTGGTCACGCCCAGCGCGCGCAGGCGGTTGGCGCGGATGTGATCGAGCACCGGCGGCATGGTGTCGAAATTCATCTGCACCTGCCCGGCCAGCAGATCGACGATGGCCTGACCGCTGCCCTTATAAGGAACGTGGATGATTTTGACGCCGGTCAGCGTCATGAACAGTTCGAGCGCCAGGTGCTGGGTGCTGCCGGTGCCCGACGACGCGCAGGTCAACTCACCTGCGCGGGCTTTTGCCAGCGCAATGAGTTCCTTGACGTTTTTCACCGGCAGCGACGGGTGCACGGTCAGCACGTTGGGCACATAGCCGATGTAAGTGATCGAGGCGAAATCCTTCACCGCGTCGTAGGGCAGTTTCTTGAACAGCGTCGGCGCAATCGCGTTCGAATTGACGTGGCCCATCAGCAGCGTGTAGCCGTCGGCCGGCGATTTCGCCACCAGATCGGCGGCGATGGTGCCGGTGGCGCCGGCGCGGTTTTCGACGATGACCTGCTGACCCCACCACTCCGACAGTTTCTGCCCGACCACGCGCGCAACGATATCGGTGCCGCCGCCCGGCGCAAAACCGACCAGCAAGCGTATCGGTTTCGACGGGTACGATTGCGCGAACGACGGCGCTGTTGCGGCCGCCAATATTGCCAGCCAGATCAATTTGCTCGAACGCATGTTTATCCTCACGATGGTTTGCAAAATTATTTTATTGAGCCGGAATGCCGGCCGCGCGCACAACATCAACCCACTTGCGCGTTTCCGACTTGAGATAAGCATGAAATTCCGCCGGCGTATTGGTGGTGGTTTCGACGCCCTGTGCTTCCAGTTTGCGTTTGGCATCTTCACGCGCCAGTGCCGCCAGTGTTTTTTTGTGCAGCAGCTCGATGATCGCACGCGGTGTATGCGCCGGCGCCAGTATGCCGTACCAAGTGCTGTAATCGTAACCGGTCACTCCGGCTTCGAGCAGCGTCGGAATCTCGGGCGTGGCGCTCGCGCGTTTCGCACTGGTGACGCCGAGGGCGCGTAGCCGCCCGCTTTTCACCAGCGGCAGCGCCGGCGCGAAAGTCGAGACCATCATCTGTACCTGTCCGCCGACGGTGTCGGTAAGCGCCGGGCCGGTGCCGCGATAGGGCACATGCAGCAGCGTGATCTTCAGCGATTGCGCCAGCAGCTCCGCCGCCAGATGCGTGCCCGAGCCGATACCCGCCGAGCCATAGGCGAGTTGTCCGGGTTTGACGCGGGCGAGGGCAACGAAGTCGGCCACACTCTGTGCCGCCACGCCCGGAAAAATGACGACGATATTCGGTTGCACCGAGGTCAGCGTCACCGGCGAAAAATCGCGCACCGCATCGTACGGCAGCGCCGTATAAAGCGCCTGATTAAACGCGAGACTGATATTGCCGAATAACAGCGTGTAGCCGTCGGCCGGTGATCTGGCGACGATTTCGGCGCCAAGCGCGCTGCCGGCGCCGGCGCGGTTATCGACGACCACCGGTTGATGCAATTCTTCATTCAATTGCTGCGCAATGATGCGGCCGATGATATCGGTGCCGCCGCCGGGCGCGAAGGGCACGACGAAGCGCACCGGTTTGAATGGAAAGGATTGCGCGGCAACGGGCACGACGGCGCTGCCGCCGGCCAGCGCGGCGCAGAACAACGAAATTTTCAGCTGCCGGCGCATAACGGCGGCCGTGTGCACTCAGGCCGCGTTGCGTTTCGGCGCCGCCGTTTGCGTGGCGCCTGCGGCACTCGCCACCAGATAATCCATCGCCGCCGCAACCCCGCCTTTTTTGTGCGGCACACTCGCAAGTTCCAAGCCCATCTCAACGCCGGCCAGCGTGCCCATCAGCGTCAGGTCGTTGAAATCGCCGAGATGGCCGA
>JANYDY010000024.1 GCA_025363435.1 Betaproteobacteria bacterium | reverse complement strand
TGCTTCGAGGTCTTCGTAGTACGGATAAGCCACATCGTCCTTGCGGCGCGGCCCCTGATAACAGATCTTCATGCCGAAGGCGGTGGCGAGGCGTGCGATTTCGCGGCCGATGCGGCCGAAGCCGGCGATGCCGCAGGTTTTGCCGCGCACTTCGGTGCCCGCTGGAAATACGCCGGCCTGCCATTTATCGGCACGCACAAAACGGTCGCTTTCGCACAAGCGCCGCATTACCGCGATGATCATGCCCATGGCGAGATCAGCGACGGGTTCGGCGGTTGAGCCCGGTGTATGGGTGACGGCAATGCCACGCGTCTTTGCCACGGCCAGATCGATTAAATTGTAGTACGGGCCGAAGCAGGCGAGCATTTTGAGTTTTGGGAAGGTGTCGAAATCGCGCAGGCTGAAGCCATACGGCGTGGTTGTCACAACGGTTTGCACGTTGCCACCATGTTCACGCAGAAATTGCTCGGGCGCTTGTTTTGTCCACAGACAGTGCACGGTGAAATCGCGTTCGAGGTCGGCGATCGCCGGCTCGTAGATCGCGCGCATGATGACAAGATCCGGTTTCATTAGCGTTCCAGTTTGATGTTGGAGTCCTGCACCACTTTGACCAGCCGCGCCTGATTATCGCGGAGAAAAGTACCGAATTCCTCCGGCGTGTTGCCGACCGGAAACTGGTTGAGCTGTTCTAGCCGCGTTCTCACCTCGGGTGTTTGTACTGCACCGGCAAATGCCGCATGCAGTTTTTTGATTGCTGCCGGCGGTGTGCCTGCCGGCGCAACCACGCCGGCAAAAGTCTGCACGTTGACCTGCGGAAAACCGAGTTCGGCAAACGTCGGCACGTTCGGTATCGCCGGCAGGCGCCTGGCGCTGGTGGCGGCGAGTCCGCGCAGACGGCCATCCTGTATGAAAGGCACGCCGCCGGAGCCGGCGATCAGCATCGGCACTTCGGCGGCGACCACTGCTACCACCGCGGGGCCCGCGCCCTTATATGGAATGTGGATCATCTTCAGGCCGAAGAAACTGCGGAACTGTTCCATCGCCAGGTGTCCGGCGCTGCCGTCGCCGGGTGAACCGTAGTTGACCTTGCCTGCGTTGGCTTTGACGTGATCGACGAGTTCTTGAACGGTCTTCGGCGGAAACGACGGCGGCGTGACCAGGATCAGCGGCGTCGCGGTGATCAGCGTCACCGGCGTGAAATCCTTTAACGCATCGTAGCCGGCGTCCTTGACCAGCGTCGGGTTGATGATGAAAGCCGGATCCATTACGCCCAGCGTATATCCGTCGCCGCCGGCAAGCTGCACCATGCGCGTGCCGATCAGCGTGCCGCCGCCGGCGCGGTTGTCGACGATCAGCGACTGACCGAGCAGTTCCATCGCGCGCGCCTGCACGATGCGGATGGTGATGTCCGAGCCGCCGCCGGCCGCGTAGGGCACGATGACGCGAACGGGTCGCTGTGGAAAATTCTGCGCAGACACGGCAGTTGCTGCGATTGCAGCAGTCAGCCAAAACGCAATATGCATTTTCATCGAAGGGCTCCTGGAAGAATTATTGCAGTTCGATTTTTGCCGCACGGATGATTTCGGCGTAGCGCTTGATATCTTCGCGCAGCGTCTTCGCAAATTCCGCGCGCGTATCGCTGACCGGTTCGGAGCCGACAGCGAGAAAGCTGTCGCGCAATTGCGGCGTGTTGAGCGCGCGCCGGATCTCGCTGTGCATACGCTCAATGATGGCGTCCGGTGTGCGCGCCGGTGCAAACCACGCGTGCCAGCCGGTCTGGTAGACAAAACCCGGATAACCCGCCTCACTGAAAGTAGGCACCTCGGGCAGCGCCGGCAGCCGCGTCTTGCCGGTAAAACCGAGCGCGCGCAGGCGGTTGGCCTTGACGTGGGCGAGTGCCGTGATGGCAGCGGCGAAATGCACATGCACTTCGCCGCCGACCACGGCGTTGAACGCCGGGCCACCGCCTTTGTACGGCACGTGCTGCAACTGAATACCGGCGGTCATATTGAGCAGTTCACCGACGAGATGCTGGCCGTTGCCGATACCGGCGGTGCCGTAACGCAGCGGTTTCTCGCGCGCCAGTGCGACCAGTTCCTTCAGCGTGGTGGCCGGCACCGACGGGTGAGCGACAAATATATAACCCGGGCCGTTGGCGAAATTTGCGATCGGCACAAAATCTTTTTCAGTGTTGTAGGGCAGCTTGCGGTACATCGCCGGGTTGATTGCGAATACCGATGCGGTGCTCAGCAGCGTGTAACCGTCGGGTGGCGCTTTCGACACGATGTCGATGCCGATAATGCCATTGGCGCCACCGCGATTGTCGACGACGATGGTCTGGCCGAGTTGCGCCTCGAGCTGGCGCGCCAGTAGCCGCGCCATCACGTCGACGCTGCCGCCCGACGGCGCCGGCACGACCAGACGCACCGGATGATCGGGATAGTTGCCGCCGCGGCTGTTTTCGGCGGCGTGTGCCGTCGTGCCGACGATGCATGCTGCGAGCAGCGCAGTGTGCATGTGCATCGTTTGCGAGTTCGGCATTTTCATCGCAGTGTCAGGTCAGTAAGCCGGGCTTTTTCAGATAAGTTTCCTTGATCGCATCCGCGGCCCAGCACGCCAGCGCGCCGATGGTGGCGGTCGGCGGATTGGCGCTGTTCTGCGGAAAGGCGCTGCCGCCGACGACGAACACGTTGTTGACGTCCCACGATTGCAGGTATTTGTTTACCACGCTGGTCGCCGGATCGTCGCCCATCACTGCGCCGCCGATGTTGTGCGTACTTTGATAGGGCACGATGCTGTATTTCGCCGACAGCTTATGGCTGCCCATTTTCGCCGGGCTGATCGCTTTGGCGATTTCGGCGGATTTCTCGACGATGTGGCTGATCATTTTTTTCTCGTTGTCATGCCAGTCGAAAGTCATGCGCAAGAGCGGCAGGCCATTGGCATCACGATAAGTCGGATCGAGATCGAGATAACAGTCGCGATAACTTTGGCAGCTGCCGTGCAGATTCAAGCCGAAACTGCGGTTGTAATAATGCGCAGCGGTTTTTTTCCATTCCGCGCCCCAGCCCGGCGTGCCCGGCGGCACCTGCTTGCTTTTGATCGGCGCAGCGCCGCTGGTCTGCGCGGCGACATAGCTGCCGCCGATAAAACCGAGTCCGGCGTGATCGAAATTGTCGCCGTTGAAATCATCGATCGCCGTGCCGCGGCCGCCGCCGCCCATGAAGGGGTTGAAAGTGCGGTCTTCGAAAAACAGTTGTACCTTGCCGTGCGTCTGGTACGAATAATTGCGGCCGAGCGTGCCGGTGCCGCTGGCCGGATCATATTGTTTGCCGATGCCCGAGAGCATCAGCAGCCGCACGTTGTTGAACGTGTAGGCGGAGAGCACCACCAGATCGGCGGGCTGTTCGAACTCGCGGCCGCGCGCGTCAATATAGGTGACGCCGACGGCGCGTTTGCCGGTGGAGTCGAGATTGATCTTGATGACGTTGGCGAGCGTGCGCAATTCGAAATTGTCGTGACGGCCGAGCGCCGGCACCACGGTATTGAGCGGATTGGCCTTCGCACCCTGCGCGCAGACATGGCCGCCGCAAAAACCGCCGCCGATGCATTCGCCGAGCATCAGCTTGTACGGATTGGTGTAGGCCTGCGTCATCGCCGCGGTCGGGTTCGAATGCGGCGAATAGCCGAACTGGCGCACGGCGTCGCTGAACAACTGCCCGATCTGCGTGGTTTTTGATGCCGGGTTTGGAAACTCGCGTGAACGCGCACCTTCGAACGGATTGCCGCCGGCTTCGATTACGCCGTTCAGATTGCCGGCTTTGCCACCAACGCCGTAGAGATGCTCAAACTGATCGTAATAGGGTTCCAGATCGTCGTAGCTGATGCCCCAGTCCTGCGTGGTGCAGTCGGCGGCGATTTGCGCCGCACCGTAACGTTCCAGTGTTTGGCTGCGCGCTGCGAAATCCCACGGCAGAAAACGTTTCGCGTGGCAGCCCCAATGTACTGCGGCGCCGCCGACGCATTCGCCCGGTTTGAACGAACCGAGCTCTCGCATCGGCAGCGCGAGCTCGCTCATCTTGTTGCGGAAGGTGATGGTTTCGCGCGAGAGATTTTGCAGAATGTCGCTGTGACGATCGTACTTGAGCTCGTCGTGCACATAAGGCATGGCGAAATCATGCTGGGTGTCGAGCAGGCGGCCGCGTTCGAAGCCGACCACCTTGAGGCCGGTCTCGGCGAGCGATTTGCACATGATGCTGCCGGCGAGCCCGGTGCCGACGACGACGGCGTCGACCGGTTTGAGTTTAGTTGCGGCCATGGCCATCCTTTTGCGCAGGCACGTGTTTCGGATACCCCTGGTTGTCGAGCGCGGCGCGGCCCTCCTGCATATCGAGAATGCTTACGGGTTCGACGCGATACGGTTCGGTTTGCGTGTACATCAATTCGTTGTAGTTGGAAGCGGCCACACCGGGGAAACCGAGCAGACGCCAGCCGGCCTTGTCGCGATTACCGCCGTAGACCGGGTCGCTGAAAAAACCTTCTTCGGTATTGCGCCACAACAGGCCGAAAAACAATTTGGCCGGCAGCGACGGCAGTTCGATGCTGTCTTTCTCAAGCGCGTGCAGCACTTCGTCCTGTTGTTCGCCGGTCAGCATGCGGAAGGCCTTGCCGTACTGGCGCTTGCAGTGCGCATCGGTCTCTGCAATGCCGTAGCGGTAAATTTCCTGCGGCATCAGGCGCGACTGAAAACCCTGCTGCGGTGTGCCCTCGACCCAGGGGCCGCTGCGATAGTTGCGCCCGTGCATGCCCCAAGTGCTGGTGAGCTGGCGGTCAATGTAAGCGGTGACCCCGGCATCGCAGGCGCCGGGCCCGAGTTCATCGGCGGGGATCAGCCGCTCGACCGCGGCGTCGAGAAACTGCACTTCGGGCCGGGTTAAAAAACCATAGGCGTGCTGGCTTGCTGTGTCCTGCATGAGGCTCCCTCTCTGGCTTGATTTGTGCAAATGGATCGCGCGGCGGCGCTGCGCGCCGCGTGTCGTTTGCAATATTGTTCAGGCAATTTTACGCAACTCTGCGCCGTCGCGTTTGCCGATTTCGCGCGACCGCCCGGCGGCGGTTTCCACAGGCGCGAGATTGCCTGTAAAGTCGGGTCGCTGCCAACATTCGTTGCGGTTTGGTTTTTCAAATGCGGGGTGCAGTGATGCGCAGGACAGCAATGACGCTGACGGCGTCGGGTCTCATGAGTTTGATGGCGGCAGCGGGTGTTGTCGCCGCGGCTGGATATCCGGCGCGGCCGATCCGTCTGGTGGTGTCATCGGCGCCGGGCGGCGCCGCCGATCTGATTGCACGGCCGGTGGCGGCGCAGATGGAGCGCCAGTTCGGTTACACCATCGTCGTCGACAATCGCGCCGGCGCCAACGGCATTATCGGCACCGACATCGTCGCCAAAGCCGCGCCCGACGGTTACACCTTTCTCGTCAACACGGTTGCGATCACAATCAATCCGAGCGTTTATCGCAAGCTGCCCTATGACACCGAACGCGACATCCTGCCGGTGACCAATCTCGCGCTGGGCAGCGGTTATATCCTGATCGTCAGTCCGGCCGTCGCGGTGAACAGCGTGCAGGAGTTGATCGCGCTCGCACGCAGCAAAGACAGCCGCATCGCTTACGGCACGCCGGGTTTCGGCAACGGCCAGCATCTGGCCGGCGAACTCTTCAACCTGCGCGCCGGCGTGCAACTGCTGCACGTGCTGTACAAGGGGGTCGCGCCGGCGATGACGGCCTTGCTCGGCGGCGAAGTGCAGGTGGGTTTTATTCCGCCGATTGTCTCGGTGCAGCATATCAAGGCGGGCAAGGTGCGCGCACTCGGCTTTACCGGCACAGCGCGCCTGCCGGCGTTGCCGGAGGTGCCGACGATCGCTGAAGCCGGCGTGCCGGGATTCCGCTTCGTCGGCAACTGGGACGGCTGGTTTGCACCGGCGCACACGCCGCCGGCCATCATCAACCGTATTTACGACTCTATTCGCGCAGCACTGCAAGTGCCGAAAATACGCGAGGCAATTGTCGCCGCCGGTTACGATCCGATCGCCGATACGCCGGCGGATTTCGGCAAATTCGTCAACGCGGAAATCCGCAAATACCGGGAAATTGTGCGTGCCGCGAAAATACAGCCGGAATAGTTTGCGCTGCGCAACCTGTAAGTTATTCGTGCGTAACGTGACTAAGAACCTTTGATGCTCGGCCTGCTTTTTTCCACCGCGGTCTATTTCGTGGCGAGCTATTGCATCAAACGCTGGCTCGACGATATGGGCATTCCGAAGTCGATGACACGCAGCGTCACCATATTCAGCGCGGCAGTGATATTTGCCTACGGTGCAGCGGCCATCGTTGACTGGTTTTCAACGTGAGGCGTTGAAGGGAGTCGTCATGAGCGAAAAATTCGAAACACCGAGTGACGTTGCGTTTACGCCGGCGGTCAAAGCAATCCAGGCGCGCAAGGGTTCGCGTAAGACCTACGTAAGAATGGAAGAAGGCGGCGGCTGGCAAACATCGATCACGCCGGATCTTGCCGAATTCATTGCTGCGCAAACGAGCGTGTTTCTCGGCACCGCCAACGCTGCCGGCCAGCCTTATATTCAGCACCGCGGCGGTCCGGCTGGTTTCCTGCATGTGCTCGACGAAAAGACGCTTGCGTTTGCCGATTATCGCGGCAACCGGCAGTTCATCACCGTCGGCAATCTCGCCGAAAATCCGCAGGCGCATTTGTTTCTACTCGACTATGCGCAAAAACAGCGCATAAAAATCTGGGGCAGGGCGCGCGTCGTTGAAGATGATGCGGCGTTGATGGGGAAGTTGATGCCCGTCGGTTACAAGGCGCGCGGCGAGCAGGCGATTGTGTTTACGATAGATGCATGGGACGCGAACTGCCCGCAGCATATTCCGCAGCGTTTCGAGGCTGCCGAGGTGGCGCACTTGCTTGAAGAGCGCGATCGGCGCATCGCTGAACTGGAAACCGAAGTCGCGCAGTTAAAGCGAGGGTGACGGCTCGCTGCCGTGCTGTCTGTTCAGAGTTCGTTGTCTTCGCAGTCTGGATCGCCGGCAGTTTCGCCGGCCACCGGGCTCATGAGCACTTCGTGCATTTCTTCCTCGCTGACGGGCGCCAATTCGATTTCGGCATCGTAGGCGGCTAGCGCTGAATTGATACGCGAGTTGCGGTAGTGGTCGAGCGGGCGGCAGATGTGGCGCGGCAGATCCCATTTTGCGGCACGTTCCGCTGCTGCACGCGCAACCGCCGGGTCAAACAGCATGGCAAAACTGGATTGCATGGGCATCGTTTGTTTCATAAAACCTCCGGCGCGGTTGAGGGCAGGCCTGGTTAAAAGTGCGGGTGTTCGTATGGTTCTCACTTTACGCCGCTGTCTTGAGCGGAACAGTGGAAGCCGCCCCAGAAATTTTGTAGGTAAATCGCCTACAAGCGGGAACTGTCCGGGGCAAGAGACTGTCCGAAACAACACGTTGCGCGCATTGCGCAGGCAATTGGTGTAAGTTTCCATTCCGCAGGTCGACTCAGTCGCAAGGCCCCGCTCCCGGGCCCGCACAATATTCGGGGGCAATGCAGAATGAATCAGGAGGCCATGATCATGTTGAATCGTATTCAGAAAAGTTTGAAACAGTGCGCCCACGTTTTTGCGGTGGCAGCACTTGCGGCCTGCAGCATATCTGACGCTGCAGTTGCCTTGCCTGACCCCGCAGTCGATGCGCCCGCGGTTACGAAGAGCGGTACGCAGACCGCGGTGTTCGCCGGCGGCTGCTTCTGGGGTATCGAAGCGGTGTTCGAACACGTCAAGGGCGTCACGCAGGCGGTGTCCGGTTATTCGGGGGGCACGGCGGAAACTGCGGATTATCAGAAAGTGAGTGCTGGCAGTACCAGCCACGCCGAGGCGGTGCAGGTGACCTACGACCCGTCGAAGGTCAGCTACGGGCAACTGCTGAAAGTATTTTTTTCGGTTGCGCACAACCCGACCGAATTGAACCGCCAGGGCCCGGACACCGGCCCGCAGTACCGCTCGGCGATTTTTTTCGCGGATGACGCGCAGAAGCGCGTTGCGCAGGCTTACATCGCGCAACTGCAGGCGGCGAAGAGTTTTTCGCGGCCCATCGTCACTGAAGTAACGCCGTTGAAGGCGTTTTATGCGGCTGAGGCCTACCATCAGGACTACGCCGCGCGGAACCCCAATCAGCCGTATATCGTCTACAACGATCTGCCCAAGGTCGCCAACCTGAAGCAGCAGTTTCCGAATCTCTACGTCGGGCGTTGAGCAGTTCCTCCCTCGCTCTGCTTCAGCGGGGCGAGGGTTTATTTGATTGCCGGTTTAAGCGCAATCAGCAATATAACGATCACTGCCAGAATAAAAGAGACGCTCTTCCAGAACACCAGCGGATTGCGCTCCATCAGTGACGGATGCGGCATATTTAAAAACTCATTGTTCGGATGACGCAGGTCAAACAGGAACTCTGACAGTTCCCCGTAACGCCTGCTCGGCTCCGGCTCTACAGCTTTTCTGAGCGCGCCGTCGACCCAGACGGGTATCTCGCGATCATCATCAAGCACAGAGGCATACCGCAATTTCTTTTGTGCTGATTTTGTTCTGGATTTCGCCACTTCGGCGCCGTAAGGCAACCTTCCCGTTAACATTTGATAGGTGATAACCCCGAGCGAAAAAATATCGGAATGCGAGCTGCCGCCTTCGCCGAGAAAATACTCCGGCGTCGTATATTGCGCCGTGCCGAGGATGTCGTTCTGTTCGCCGGCGGTCGCAATTTCCATAACGCTGGCAACCCTCACCGAACCGAAATCAATAATTTTTGCCGTGCCGTTGCTGTCGATCATGATGTTGTTCGGTCTTAAATCCTGATGCAGCATTTCCAGGCGGCGAAAGGCGCGCAGTCCGGCGGCAATCTGCTCAACAATTCCACGTACTGTTTCCAGATCCGGCTTCGGGTTGTCGATCATCCATTGGGCCAGGGTCTGGCCATCGATGAATTCGGTGACGACATACAAATAGTTATGCGCTGGCCGCCATCGCCGGGTTACCACCGGCCTCATCGGTCCACACCCTGAAGGACTTCAGCGTATTCGGCCCGAAGGTGGTGCTGATGGCCACATCGGCGGCGTCGCGTCCGCGCGCGATCAATACGCGGCCGATGCGCGGTATGTTGTTTCTGGCGTCGAAGGTGTACCAACGGCCGTCGAGCCAGGCTTCGAACCAGCCGGCGAAATCCATCGGCCCGTACGGCGGCGGCGTGCCCATGTCGCCGAGATAGCCGGTGCAGTAGCGCGCCGGAATATTCATGCGGCGGCAAAACGCGATCGCGAGGTGGGCGAAGTCGCGGCAGACGCCGGTTTTTTCGTCATAGGCCTCGCCGGCGGTTTTAGTGCCCCGCGCAAACTCATAACCGAACTTGATGTGGTTGTGGACGAAATCGCAGATCGCCTGCACGCGGCCCCAGCCGGTTGGACTATTGCCGAACAGTTGCCAGGCGATGGCCGATAAGCGATCAGTTTCGCAGTAACGGCTGCCGAGCAGAAAAATCAGGGTTTCTTCGGGCAGATTTTCGACCGGAGTCTGCTGCGCGTTCGCGACGACAATATCCGGCACCCCGCTGTCATTGACGACGCTACTGGTTGTGATGTGCGTTTCTCCTGCCGGCGCGACGATGCGGCTGCACCAGTTGCCGAACGAATCGCGATAGGCGCTGATCGGCAACGGCGGCACGGTGAACATGTGGTCCGGCACGACGATGTCGGCGGCGCGCGTGAAATGAACATTCAGCATGAGGATCATCGGTGTCGGCTGCGGACACTCGTAGACCAATTCAAAACCAACATGGATTTGCATGACTTTCCTTATAAGGATGCGAGTGCAACCCGCAATGATTTGATAATGACCGCGCGCAATTCGATCCGGCCGCGGGTTGTTCCGGCCAGAAGCGCCTGATTGATTTCGAGTTCGACGCCGATGTACTGCGCCGGCCGGAAACGGCTGCGCAGATACGGCATGAAGCCGTCATCCTTGCCGGCGTACGGATAATTGCGGCGCACCCTGAGTTGCGGCGCAGCGTGTTTGAGCGCGGTTTTCCAGTGCCCGCATAAACGCACTTCGCCGGCGCGCGCCGGGTCGTAGAGCAGACCGGCGTCGGCGGTGCGTATCTTGCCATTCAATGCGGGGGTGAAGCTGTGCGCGGCGAGATGGACGACGCGGCGCCCGCGCGCAATCGCCGCGCCGATCAGATTTTCTACTTCTGTGCGGTACGGAAGATAGTGATCGGCAATGATGCGCGCGCGTTCTTCCGGTGCGGCGGCGCGCACGTTGTCGCCATGCAGGCGCGGATGGCCGCGCGAGCGATTCAGATCGACCAGCAGCCGGGTCACCGTTGAGGCGACCAACGGTGCGGCGAATGCTGCGGCGATTTCGCGCGCCATCACTAACGCACCGTGATCGTAGCCGCGATGCGTCTGCAACAGATTGTGTTTGCCGCGGAACAATCTGTGATAACGCGCCGGCACACGATTGCCGCCGTGCTCGCAGCTGACCAGTATGCAATCACATCGTTGAGCAGCCATATCAGCGATTCGCAGTGTCTACCACTGCAGCTCGGGTAATTGCCTGAACACCGTGCGTATGCCTTCGCCCCATGCATCGCAGAGTTCGACAAAGTAGGGGTCGCTCTCCTCGAAGCGGCGGCGCATGGTGACCTGCAGGCTGTCTTTTTTGTAGCAGAGCAGGTCGATTGGCATGCCGACCGAGAGGTTGCTGCGCAAGGTCGAATCGAATGACACCATCACGCACTTGATCGCGTCCGCAGGGCTGGTGGCGGGCGTGACAACGCGGTCGAGAATCGGTTTGCCATACTTGGTTTCGCCGGTCTGCAGGTAAGGCGTATCGAGCCCGGCCTCGATGAAATTGCCTTCGGCATAAAGCCTGAAGAGACGCATCGGTTCGCCGTTGATCTGCCCGCCAAGTATGAACGAGGCGTTGAATGTGAGATCGCTTTCCGCGAGGTAAGCGCCGTCGCGGTGATCGACATCGCGCATGGCATTCGAAACAGTGATCGCAACATCGAACATGGTGCGTGCAGTCCACACGCTGGGGGAACCGTCACCGGCGTCGCCGCGCTGTTTCAGTATGCCGATCACGGCCTGCGTGCCGGCGAGATTGCCCGAACTCAGCATGACGATGAAGCGGTCGCCCGCGCGCTCGAACACCGTCATCTTGCAGAACTTGGCAAAATTGTCGACACCGGCATGGGTGCGCGAATCCGACGCGAAAATGACTCCTTCGTTGAGAAGGATGCCTGCACAATAGGTCATACTCGGAGCCGCTTGTAGGTAAAGATGGAAGAGGGCTGCACCGTTACGCGGAGGCCGGGTAAGCAGAACGATCACAATTTTATTGATGAAGTTTCAGTCTGCCGACTTGGGCGGTCTGTGCGGCAGCGTACTAAGGTTGTGCCCCACGCCTTCCCGTAGTCCTGAAGGAGCGCAGCGTATTCCGGGGCAAGTCGAACAATCGACCTCGGTACACGGCAGCCGCCTTCTTTCTGCCACGTGTCAGTGAGGGCAGGGGGAGGGATGATCGCGTTTGGTAGTAGGATGGCGCAGTTAAAACTGCCCGGATACCCGCAATGGCTCAAGTCACCGGCATCGATCACATCTATATCTCGGTTTCCGATCTCACCAGATCGGAGATTTTTTACGACCGTGTGATGGTCGAGGTGCTGGGTTTCCGTAAAAACAAACTCACGCTGGGTGGCGACCGGCACATCCAGTATTTCAACCGCCATTTCGGTTTTGTGCTGCGGCCCGCAAGTACGTCAGCGACGCACGATCCGTACTCGCCGGGCTTGCATCACTTTTGCCTTCGCGTTGATTCAATCGCGGATGTAAAAGCCAGCGCGCAGGAACTGCGTAAAACGGGCATCGCCGCTTCCGAGGCGACACTACACACCGAATACGCGCCGGACTACTGGGCGACGTTTTTTACCGATCCCGATGGCGTGCGTCTCGAGGTTACGAATTATCGGCAGGAGCGACGTGAGCGACACGATAGCTGGGAATAAAAACAACAGAATTATTCGCGTCAGCTTAATTTCGGCTATTACCGTTCTTGCCGACCCCGTGGCACAATGCCGCCATCCCCGCGTCATTGAGGAGTGCGCCATGGATCGTTTCATTTTTCTGTCTGTATTGGCTTTCGTATTTGCCACAGCACCTGCGCTCCACGCGCAGCAATATCCGAATAAACCGATCCGTATCATCGTGCCGTTTCCGCCGGGTGATTCGCTCGACACGATGTCGCGGTTGATCGCGCCGAAACTCATTGATCGTCTTGGGCAGAGCATCGTTGTTGATAACCGAGCCGGCGGCGCCGGGCAATTGGGGCTTGAGATTGCCGCGCGCGCGACACCCGACGGTTACACCATCGTCGGCGGGCAGGGTGGCAATCTCGTCGTGCAGCCGCATACCTACAAAAAACTGCCGTACGATCCGCTCAAGGATTTTGTGCCGATCGCCAATTCAACGCGCAATTTTCTCGGCCTTGTGGTCAATGCAGGCGGGCAGTTCAAATCGCTGAAGGACTTTATTACCTACGGTCGTGCGAATGCCGGCAAGTTGAGTTTTGCCTCCAACGGTGAGGGCGGTTTTCCGCATATGGCGATCGAGATGATGCGCACGGCGGGCGGATTCACTTATCTGCATGTGCCGTACAAAGGCAGTGCGCAGATCGTCACCGAGATACTCGGCAATCGCATCGACGCCACCATACTCGGCATCGGTTCGATCGCACCGTTCATCCAGGGCGGCCGTCTGCGTCTGCTGGCGGTAACCAGCCCGACGCGTGCACCGTTGTTTCCGGATGTGCCGGCGCTGGCGGAGTTTTTACCCGGTTACGATTCGCGCGGCTGGTTCGGTTATCTCGCGCCTGCCGGCACGCCACCGAAAATCGTCGCTTTGCTTAACGCCGAAATCAACCGTGCGATGAATGCGCCGGACGTGCGCGAAAAACTCGAAGCAACCGGATTGACGGTGGTCAACGAATCACCCGAAGCCTTCGCGCAGACGCTGAAGAACGATTACGAAATTTACGGTAAGTTGATTAAAGCCATTGGCTTGCAGCCGCAATAAAAATATTGATAGCGAGGAGTATTTCGAACATGAACACCGCCGCCGATACCTATATGCGCACCGAAGTCCGTGACGGCATGCGTGTTACCTGGCACCAGCCGATCACAATGAAGGACGGCGTTGTCATGCGCGCGGATATCTACCGTCCGGTCGATGATGCGCCCTGTCCGGTGATCATGACCTATGGCATCTATGCCAAGGGCCTGTCGTATCAGGAAGGTTATCCGATGCAGTGGGCGAAGATGGTTGGCGACCATCCGGAAATTCTGAAAATGTCGTCGAACAAATACCAGAACTGGGAAACCACCGACCCCGAATGCTGGGTGCCGCACGGCTATGCGGTGATCCGCGTCGATTCGCGCGGCGCCGGCTGGTCGCCGGGTTTCATGGACCCGGCGTGCCCGAAAGAGATCGAGGATTTGTACGAATGCATCGAGTGGGCGGGCACGCAACCGTGGAGCAACGGCAAGGTCGGCATGCTCGGCATTTCCTATTTTGCGAGCAATCAGTGGCGCGTTGCCGGCATGCACCCGCCGCATCTCGCCGCGATTATTCCGTGGGAAGGGCAGAACGACCGCTATCGCGACTCGGGTTTTCACGGCGGCATCCTCTGCGAGTTTCAAAAGAGTTGGGCCAAGCATCAGGTGGTGCATGTGCAGTACGGACGCGGCGACAAGGCGAAAAAGAATCCGCTTACCGGCGAATCGGTGGCGGGGCCGGTCACCTTGTCCGATGAAGAGTTGGCGAAGAACCGTGTCGATGCTTTCGAAGAACTGAAAAAACACCCGTTCGACGACGCATGGCATCGTTCGCGCTCGGCCGATCTGTCGTTGATCAAAACACCGCTTTTAACGTGCGCGAACTGGGGCGGCCAGGGCATACATCCGCGCGGCAATTTCAACGGCTTTACCGAAACGCCTGCGGATACGCCGAAGTGGCTGGAAGTACACGGCGATTCGCACTGGTCGGTGTTTTCGAACGGTTACGGCGTGGCTTTGCAGAAACGCTTTTTTGATCATTACCTCAAGGGTAGTGATAGCAGTTGGAGCAAGCAGCCGCGCGTGCAGCTCAATATTCGCCACCCCGGCGAAAAATTCGAGCTGCGGCACGAGAACGAATGGCCGATTGCGCGCACGCAGTGGACGAAGTTTTATCTCGACACCGGCAGCTCTGTAATAAGTTCGTCAGTGGTGGCGCAAGCGGGCAAGATCGAATACGAGGCGATGGGCAAGGGCGTTACTTTCACCACGGCGCCGCTGGAAAAAGACACCGAAATCACCGGGCCGATGATGGCGAAGCTGTTCATCTCGTCAACGACGGCGGACGCCGATCTCT
Source organism: Betaproteobacteria bacterium (assembly GCA_025363435.1). GTDB lineage: Bacteria > Pseudomonadota > Gammaproteobacteria > Burkholderiales > SG8-41 > PALSA-1004. The sequence continues at coordinate 32,724 of JANYDY010000024.1, read as the reverse complement.
TCGTCATCGTGCGCGTCTACGATCCTGCCGGTAAAGAACTTACATTCATGGGATCAACTGATCCGAACACGCCGATCGCCAATGGCTGGCTGCGCGCCTCGCATCGCCGGCTTGATCCAGCGAAGAGCAAACCCTATCGTCCGTACCATCCGCACGATCGCGCCGAAAATCTGACGCCCGGCGAAGTCTATGAATGCGAGATTGAGATCGTGACAAGTTGCATCGTCGTGCCGAAAGGCTGGCGCGTCGCGTTGACGATACGCGGCAAGGACTACGAATACGAAGGCGAACTCTCCGAATTCGGCAAAAAATTCCACTACGGCACGCGCGGCACCGGCGGCATGACGCACAACGACGCCGACAACCGCCCGGCGGATGTTTACGGCGGCAAGGTCACGCTGCACGCCGGCGGTGGACGCGATGCTTACCTGCTGCTGCCGGTTATTCCGCCGAAAAAATAATCACTGCACTCACTGCAAAACCGGAGACAAACCATGCACGTGCGCAAACTGGCTATCGCTCTAGGTATCGCCCTCGCCCTGAGCGGTGGCGTTCAAGCGCAGAATTTTCCGACGAAGCCCTTGCGCATCATCGTGCCGTTCCCGCCGGGCGGCGCCGCCGACGTCACGGCGCGCGTGCTCGGCGAAAACATGTCGAGAAGTCTGGGGCAACCGATCATCATCGAAAACCGGCCCGGCGCCGGCGCGGTGATCGGCTATGAACTGGGCGCCAAGGCGCCGGGCGACGGCTACACAATGCTGGTGGTCTTTCCGAGCTTTGTCATCAATGCCTTTGTCCGCAGCGGATTGCAATATCAGCCGTCGAGGGATTTCAAAGCCGTCGGGCAGACCATCTCGGTGCCGATGGCGATCGCGGTCCATCCGTCGCTGCCGGTGAAATCGCTGAAAGAGCTGATTGCCCTCGCGCGCGCACGCTCCGGCGAACTCGGCTACGGCACGCCGGGCGCGGGCACCACGCACCACTTCGTTGGCGAAATGCTCGCCGTCGCTGCGAAGGTCAAGTTCAATCACGTGCCCTATTCGGGCGGTGCCCCGAGTGTCACCGCCGCGGCGGGCGGTCACGTGCCCGTCCTGATCGGCAACGTGTCGGAAGTCGTGCCGTTCACGAAAATGGGCAAGCTACGCGCGCTGGCGGTCACTAGCGCCGAGCGCGCCGAGGCACTTCCAGAAGTGCCGTCCTACAGCGAGTCAGGGTTCCCGCAATTGGCGATCACCAACTGGGCGGGAATAATGGTGCCTGCGGCGACACCGCCGGCGGCGATCACACGCCTGAACGCGGAGATGGTGAGCGCGCTGCGCAATGTGCAGATCCAGGAAAAATTGAAAATCCTGGGCATGTCGACTACGCCGGGCACGCCGGAACAGTTCGACGCAATGCTGCAAGCGGAATCCATCCGCTACGCCAAAGCAGTGAAGGATGCAGGCATCAAATTGGATTGAATCCGCAGGCAAATACTTAATCATTTGCGCTCAATCCATCGCAAGGTTTTTCAGACACGCGACCGCTGGCGAAGTCCGGCGATATGTCGATGCGCTGCGGCCCGCGTCTGCCGGCGACGCATAGAGCCAGGCGGATATTCTGCACACCGGGATGCATTCGGTACGATGCATTGAGCGCGCAAGTACCCAGAACTGGTTTCGACAGTTCCACTTTGGCAGCGTCGCCGGAATTTACGTCAATCCGCCATAACGATACCGGCAATGCAGTCACTGCAAACAGGGCGCCGTCGGCGGCGAAGGCGATGCCGGAAAATCCGGTGTCCCAGTTTTCTCTGGTCTTCAGCGTAATTTCGCGCCGCGTCACGGCAAACGTTTTCGCATCGATGCGCCACAGCGTCGGCATGATATTGCTGGAAATCAGCGCGGCGCCCGTGCGATCGATCGCCATATCGGGCGGGCACAACGACCCGGCGACATTCCATCCGGGCAGCACGACCCGGCGGATCAACCGCTTGTCGGCGACGTTGTAGACGCTGACGTGGTCGATGCCGAGCACCCAGTAGCGGTCGCGTACGCTATCCACGCGGGTGCGCAGAAAATCGTCGCGCCGGCCGCTGTTTGCGGTTTCAGCGACAGGCGCCGCCGCGCAGCCGGTGATGGACAGAGCAAATATCAGTTGTAAGCACAAAGTGCGAAGTTGAAATTGACGGTTGTTGATATTCATTGCGCTTCCTTTCGTTTCCCCGCTGTGACTGCAGTTTCGAGTCGTCGCCGGGCACGGAGGGCGAACGGCATGCCGACTGACTTGCGCGGGGCGATAGCGCACAACACGGCATGATGGCCGCGTTGCGCGCGTGTTCCCGGTTGCCGGTGTGTATGCATTTCGCCGCAATAACCCGTACCCCGGCTGGCGGGGACGCTGCAGAACTTGGGCGAAATGCCTTGGAAGTACCGGGTATCTGCGTTAACCCGGATTTTGTAAATACAGCTGGTGCTGTCCTGCTGAGAATATTTTCTAGAAAGAGCCGTACGCAAAATCGTCAAATGCGGTGACGCTGTCAGCCTTGGTCCACACGCCGACGGCACCCGTACCCGCGATATGGCTGTCGTCTTCCTGGATATAACGCTTGCCGTCGAGAGCGACCGAAATTTTTGTGCCTGAAAATTCGACTCGAATCGTATGCCAGACGTTGCCCGCAACCGGCGCGTCAATGTATTTGATGGTCTTGCGGCTGCCTTTTTCCGTGTAGTAAAGCGAAACATTGTTCTCCAGCGCATTGGCGCGCGCGACGTAATAGTTGTCGCCGTCCTCCCAGCGCCAGACCACGCCGCCGGCCTGATCGCGGTTGCCTGCGAGCGGTTTGAATTTGACTTCGACAAATCCGTCCTTGATTGCGGTGCTGTTCTTTACGCACCATGGAAAATCGCCGGCGCCGCTTTGCTTCAAAACGTTGGGTTTGCTGGTCGCGCTTGCGTCGGCTTCGACCTGCCAGCGCGACGTGCCTTTGCCGGTGACGCCGCAGCTCCAGCCGGCGGGCAAAGCGCCGGTGGCTGTTTTGTCGAAGTTCTCGTTCTCTGCGTCTGCAAAGGCGGCGATGCTCATAAGCGCTCCGATAAAAATGAGTTGCGTTGATGGTGACATCGAAATCTAGCGCGCCTGAAAGACCGCAAGCCCGATCAACGCCGCGAGCGCCACGATCACCGGCTCCGGTAATTTCTTGAATTTCAAAATCAGCACGACCGTGGCGATTGCGAGCAGCACTGTGGGAATATCCACAATAGAGCGTTGTCCGAGCACGACGACTGCGCCGGTGATGGTGCCGATGGCTGCCGCAGTGACACCGTCGACGAAGGCGATGATGCCGGGCTTCTTGCCGTGTTTTTTGAAATACGGCGCCGGAATAATCGTGAACAGGTAGCACGGCAGAAAAGTCGCCAGCGCCGCGACCACCGCGCCGGAGAAACCAGCCACGAGATAACCGATAAAACCGACCGTGATAACCACCGGTCCGGGCGTAATCATGGCGACGGCGACGGCATCGACGAACTGGCGCTCGTTCAGCCAGTGGAATTCGTTGACCACGCCGCCGTAGAGGAAGGGTACGATCGCGAGGCCGCTGCCGAAGACGAAGGCACCGGCTTCGGCAAAAAACACTGCAATCTGTGTCAGCACCGACCAGTCGGTGGTCGTCACAATGGTTGTTACCGCTGTTTGCTGCGCCGGGAACAATGCAAGCATGTTCATCCCGCCTTGCTTGAACAGATTCTTCGGCGGCGCCCTGACCAGCCAGACGAGAATACCTGAGGCGAGAAACAGCCACACCAGTTCCGATTGCGTGATGATGGTAACCGCTGCGCTGACGAGATAAATCGCCCACAGCAATTTATCTTTGCCGATGCTCTTGGTGGTGAGCTTGTAGGCGCTGATGGCGATGATGCCGATGACCGATGCGCCCACACCGTAAAACACTGCCTGCATCCAGGGCAGACCGCCGTAGGTGACATAAGCCATGCCGATCAGCACGACCATGATGAACGACGGCACGACAAAGGCGATGCCGACCAGCGTGGCGCCGACGTTGCGGTAGTGCACATAGCCCAGATACATCGCCAGTTGCGCTGCCAGCGGACCGGGCATCAGTTGCGCTAGCGTCAGGCCTTCCTTGTAGTCGGCCTCGGAAATCCACTTGCGCGCCTCGACCAGATCGCGATGCATGTAACCGACGAGCGCGACCGGGCCGCCGAAGCCCAGCGTGCCAAGACGTAGCGCGTAGAACACGAGTTGCCACAGCGAGTAGCGTGGCGCCTGTTCGGTGGAGTTGGCAGGTGCACTTGCGGTCGTTTCAGTTTGCATGAGCGATCTCCGTTTGCGGATGCATTTGGTGCGCGTACGCGCACCACGCAAGACAAGCCAGTCTTGCGGCAAGCGTAACGACGCGCGACGAGCGTTGTCGCGTTCGGTAAGAGCGAATAGAGGTAAGCAGTGTTGCGTCCAATGCGCTGCTCCGTTTGGCCAATAGCCTTACGTTGAGCGAGCCTTGGACGCCGTGGAGGGCGTCTGATGGGGAGGCTGCCTTATCCCCAGATGCGATAGTAAGGGCTTTTTGCCGCCAGGTCAAAACAGCGTGCTTACTCGGCGCGGATGTTGGCGTCCTTGATGACTTTGGTCAGCCGCGTGATGTCGGCTCTGATCGCCGCAGAAAATTCCTGCGGCGAGCTGCCGACGGTCTCGACGCCGGCGCCGAATAATTTTTCCCTGATGTCGGGGGTTTGCAAAAAGTGCCCAGCGTCTTGGTTAAGCCGCGCAATGATTGCGTTAGCTGTTTTCGCCGGTGCATAAAGTCCGTACATGGTGACGGCCTCATAACCGGGCACGCCGGCGGCGGCAACCGTTGGTAACCCTGGCGCAAGCGCCGACGGTTGCGCCGAGGTCACGGCCAGCGCGCGCAGGCGTCCCGATTTCACATGCGGCGCAATCGAACCGCTGGTGGCGAACATCAACTGCACCTGGCCGCCGATCAGATCGTTGACAGCGAAACCGCTGCCCTTGTAACTGATGCGCGCAATGTTGACGCCGGCCAGCGCCTTGAAGAGTTCAGCGGCGAGATGATTGGTCGAGCCGACAGTGCCGGAGGCATAGTTGAGTGTGCCGGGGTGGGCTTTGGCATGTGCAACGAGTTCGCGCACCGTCGTCACCGGCACCGACGGATGCGCCACCAGCACATTGGGCGAACGCGTCGCCAGCGTCACAGGAGTGAAATCGCGCAAGACGTCGTAGAACATCGGCTGCAGCAGCGGCAGCGTCCACAACGAGTTGTTATACGAGAGCAGTGTGTAACCGTCGGGCGCGGCTTTGACCATGATCTGCGCTGCGGTGACGGTGCCGGCGCGGTTGTCGACGATGACCTGTTGGCCGAGACTCATGCTGAGCCCCTGCGCTACCACGCGCGCGGTGAAATCGCTGCCGCCGCCGGGCTCGGAGGTGACGATGCGCAGCGGGCGCTGCGGCCACGTATCCGCCGCGGCAGCCAAACCCGGCGTGAGCGTGGCGCAGGCGAGGGCAACGATTATCGCGTTTGTTTGCAATCGAGCAGCTATCCCCATGCCATTATTCCTCTGGTGCGCCATTTTGCCGGAAAAGCATTACTATCCGTTTCGTTCAGCGCAGTGCGCGCCGACTTCAAACCATACCATGACCCGCGTTTTTATTTTTATTGTGCTGGCCGCAAGTATTGTTGCGATCGCAGCCCCGGTTGAAAAATATCCGGCGCGGCCGATCCGCCTGATCACGCCGCAATCGGCCGGCGCCTCGATGGATGTACTGGTGCGCATACTTACCCCCAAGCTGACAGAATTGCTTGGTCAGCCGGTGGTGGTGGATAACCGCGGCGGCGCCGGCGGCGTGATCGGCGTCGAGACCGCTGCGCGTGCCGCGCCCGATGGTTATACCCTGGTGATGGGTGCGCCGGCGACCATGATCATCGCGCGCTTTACCAATCGCAGTCTGCCGTACGATCCACTCAAAGATTTCGAGCCGATCTCGTTGATCGTCAACGCCGAAGCCGTGATGGTGGTGACGCCGGCGCTGGCGGCGAAGAGCGTGCAGGAATTCATCGCGCTGGCGAAAACGCAGCCGGGCAAACTCAACATGGCTTCAGCCGGCATCGGCTCGTCGAGCCATCTTGCCGGCGTTTTATTTACGACGCTGACCGGCATCAACAGCGTGCACGTGCCTTATAAGGGCGGCGGGCCGGTGGCGGTCGCCATCATCGGTGGCGAAACGCAGTGGTCCATCGTGCCGGCCGCCGCGGTAATTGCGCAGGTCAAAGCGGGGCGGTTGCGCGCGCTGGCGGTGTCGACAGCGAAACGTTCGGTGTTGATGCCCGATTTGCCGACCATTGCTGAAGCCGGTGTGGCCGGCTATGAATACAACGCGTGGAACGGTGTTTTTGCGCCGAAAGGTACGCCGCGCGCGATTATCCGCATCTGGCACAGCGCCTTTCTGAAGGTGCTGGCCGATGCCGATGTGAAGCAGCAATACGCGAACCAGGGCCTGCCGCCGCAGGGCAGTGACAGCCCGGAACAGTTCGCCGCCTTCATGCGCGCCGATTACGAGCGCATCGCGCGGCTGGTTAAAATTGCCGGCATCAAACCCGAATAACTTCTAATTGAAAGCCAAATATGCTGGATGCCGATCCCAATCGCAATGCCGAGCTCGCTGCCAACGTTGCCATCGCGCTGCGCTTCAAAAAATCGCAGGGCACGGCGGCGATGCCGCAGGTCGAAAAGGAAGTGCTCGCGGCGAACTACGATCGCGCGCGCGGCGGCAATTTTCATCTTGCCGGCAACGCGCACGAGCAGGGCTGGGCGCATCCGGGTATGTATTTGCGGAACGCCTTTGCCGATCGCGTTGACGTCATGGAGCAGGTGATCGCCGACGGCGACCGCGTTGGCCTGCTGTTTCGCGTCACCGCCACGCACACCGGGCATTTTTTCGGCATCGCGCCGACCGGCCGCAAAATCGACGTCTACGAAATCGCCTGGTTGCGTATCGTCAACGGTCAGATGGTCGAAGGCTGGTTCATGATGGATGAAACCGAGTTGCTCAAACAGCTGGGCGTAAAGCTGCCGGCGCGCGCCGACGGTAAACTTATCGCGCCGCTGTTGTCGAACGGCGGCGAAGAGATCGATGCTCTGACCAAACGCCTGTCGCTGCAGCCGTCGGAAATGAACAAACGCAAAATCCTGCTCGCGCAGTCGCGCGCCTCGCGTGCCGGCGGCGGCCGCGCGACCAACCACCGCACTTTGCGCTATGGTTTCCATCATTTGCGTACCTATAGCATGGCGCAGGGCCACGGCGACTTCGCGGTCGACGCAGCGGTTCCCGATCGCCACGATCGCGTCGAAGCGTTGATGGCCGAAGGCGACATGGTGTGGATGCGCTTCAATACCGGTGGCACGCATGGTGGCAACCATGCCGGCATCGCCGCTACCGGCAAACAGGTCGGCATCCCGGTGGCGATGATCGCGAAGTTCAAAGACGGTCAGTGGGTCGAGACCTGGACCTTCGCCGACGAACTTGGATTTTTGCTGCAGGTCGGGCAGCCGAACCTGCTGTTCTAAAGTTGGTTTTGTAGGGCGGAAAAGCGCAGCGCCTTCCGCCGAATGAATTCCGCGAGCAGTAAAAGTCCGATATTCGTCGGATGACGCTTCGCTTATCCGACCTACAAAAGCGTTTTGCAGTTTCGTAGGGTGCGATAAGCGGAGCGCATTGCACCAAATTTATCCCTGAAGCTGGTCAGATGTTGTGGCACAGGCTTTATTTTCGAAAATGCGGCCTGCGTCAAATCACCATTGCAAAAGTTGAGCATGGTGCTTCGCGCAGGCGAGGCGCCTGCGCCACACGGATGGAATGAAATGTAATCCGGGATCAATGCGGGCTGCCCCGGAATACGCTGCGCTCCTTCCGGGCTACTCTCTTTGCGCGCTTACTTTGCTACGGTGGTTTGCGCCTGCCACGCCGCGGCGAGCGCCGCGCGCGGCACTTCGCCTCCGCGCAGGAACACCTTGTTGATGCGCCGGGTATTAGTGATGTCATCGAGCGGGTTCGCATCGAGCACCACAAAATCCGCGCTCTTGCCGCTTGCCACCATGCCGAGATCGTCGAGACCCATGATGCGCGCTGACGTGCGCGTGGCGGCGACGATGACCTGACCCGGCGTCATGCCGGCGGCAACCATGTTTTCGAGTTCGGTATGCATGGTCCAGCCGACGAACTGGTCGCCGTTCTGGCCGCCGCCGTCGGTGCCGACACCGATGGTGATGCCGGCCGCATTGACGCGCGTCACGCCGCGCGCGAGCTTGTCCCACGCGGCTTGCGCGCGTGCACGGGCGTCGGGCTTGATGCCGGCAAGCCGCTTGCGCAGGCGTTCGATCTGTTCGGGGCGTACCGTTTCGCTGATCAACGGATGTGGCGGATCGATCCACGGTGCATAAACAAGGCGGCGCGGGCCGCCGAGACAGAGCGTGAAATAAGTGTTTGGATGCGTCTTGAGCAGTTCGATCAATTCGTCGTCGACATCGTTCACCATGTGCGCAAGCCCGTCGACGCCGGCGCGTATGAGCGCTTTGACGTCGGCAAGCCCGGTCGCGTGCACTGCGACGCGCATATTGTGTTTGTGCGCTTCGTCGATGATGGCGGTGTAAACATCCGGTGTGAGCTTGCGCACGCTGCCGCCGCGGCTGTCGACCCAGGTCTTGACGATCTTGATGTTGCGCGCCGCCAGTTCGCGCACCTCGCGCCGCGCGTCCTCCGTGGTTGTCACCAGCGTTGCCGAATGGCGCATGTTGTCGGGGCGGATTTCATCGATCGGCGCGAGACCCTTGCCGGTAGTGAGAAAGCGCGCGGTAGCCGGATAACGCCCGGCTTCCATCTCGGCGCGCAATTGAAACGGCAGCTCGCCGAAGTCGGTGCCCATTGCCATGCTGGCGGCGACGCCGAAATAGGCGAAGCGGTTCATGTGGTCGAGAATGTTTTCGTGCGTGTAGTTCTGCGGCCCGCTGGTCAGATTGTTCATGTAACCGATGTGCGAATGCGCATCGAGCAGCGCCGGGATCACGGTTTTGCCGCCGAGATCGACGCGCGCTGCGCCCGCCGGCAGTGCCGTCTCGCCGTCGTGGCCGACGCCGGCGAAGCGCCCGTTCATGACCACGAACACTGCGTTGTCGATCACCGTGCCGTCACCGGTGAGCAGGCGTGCGCCGCTGTATACCGTTGTGGTGCCGGCCGCGTTATCAGTTTGCGGCCCCGCGCATCCGGTGCTCAACAATGCAGACGCGACCGCGACCGCAATCGTTGCAAAAAGTTTCCACTGACGCATGATTCGTCCTCCTCCGTGGCCGATTCCGCAGCGCGCAAGAGTAACCCATTTCCGCAGTGGCGGTTTAAAATCACCGACTCTGCGCAATGGCAGGCGGAATCCGCAAGCTTATACGCAAAACGCGTAAGGTTGATGAAAGCCGAAGCATGAAAATGACACGAACTCCGGCGCTGCTCACAGCAATGCTTGCGTTTGCACCGGTGCTGCCGGCGGCAGCGCAGGGCGTTTATCCGGCGAAGCCGATCCGCATACTGTCGATTTTTCCGCCGGGCGGCGGTAACGACGGCATCTGCCGCGCAGTCGCGCAGAAAATGACCGAGAGCATGAAGCAGCAGGTGATTGTTGAAAACCGCCCGGGTGCGAACGGCATTATCGGCACCGAAGCGGCGGCGCGCGCGGCGCCCGATGGTTACACCATCACGCTGATTCCGAGCGGGCATGCGGTCAACGCGAGCCTTTACAAAAAGCTACCCTTCGATTCGATCAGGGATTTCACGCCGCTCTCGCTCGCCGGTTCGAGCCCGATGGTGCTGGCTTTGCATCCGTCGATTCCGGCGAAGAACGTGCGCGAACTGATTGCGATTGCAAAAGCGCGTCCGGGACAACTGACTTATGTCTCGGCCGGTGTCGGCGCATCGGGCCATCTGGCCGGGGCCTTGTTCGAAACCATGACCAAAACGCAGATGGTGCACATTCCGTACAAGGGCATGTCGCTGGCGGTGTCTGATCTGATCGGTGGCCAGGTGTCGATGAGTTTCGGCACTAGTTTGTCGATGGTGCCGCATGTGCGCACCGGCCGCCTGCGCGCGCTCGCCACTACGGGTGCGGCGCGCTCGCCGGCACTGCCCGAATTGCCGACGGTGGCTGAGGCCGGCGTGCCCGGCTACGAAGCAAGCCTCTGGTACGGTTTTGTCGGGCCGGCCAAACTGCCGCCTGAAATCACGCAGCGCCTGAATGCGGAGATTGTCGCCGCGATCAATGCGCCCGATGTGCGCGAGCGGCTGTCCAGTCAGGGCGTTGATGCGCGCGCCAGCAGTGCCGAAGAATTCGGCCGCTTGATGGTGAGCGATCTTGAGCGCTGGGCCGAAGTGGTGCGTCGCGCCGGCGTCAAAGCCGAGTAGCGAAAGCCGCCGCAGCCGATGATGATCGATCAATATGCGCGGCCGCGCGAGGGCATCACGATCCCGCGTTTCTGGCTAACGCTGGCGCTGTCGATACTGATACACGTGGCAGTGTTCTGGAAAGTGGTGTCGCCACTGCATCATATGACGGCTGATGAACCCGAGCAGGGTGCAAACAGCGGACGGCTGGCGGTGCGTCTCGCTGCACCGGCAGCGCGTTTGGCGCCGCCCGAACCGCCGCCTGAACCGGCGCCGAAAGTCATCGCACGGCCGCCGCAGCCGAAACGTTCGCCTGCACAGACAGCGCCGGTAATCGCCGTGAACAAGCCGCAGTCTGCGCCCGTGCAAACTGCGACGGCGCCACCTGTAGAGGCGGCGCCGTCGCGGCCACCGCCACTGCCCACGGATGACTTTGCCGCATTGGTAGAGGCGCGCCGACGCGCGCGCGAAGCGGGATCGCTGCAACAACCGTCACCGGGATTGATTGCGTCGGCGTCGTCGGAGACCGATGCCGAACGTGCGAAGCGCATTACCGCAGCCAATCTCACGCCGAAGCAAGCGGTATTCGGCTACGACCCGGCGGCCGGCGGCGGCGTTTTCCAGATCCGGCGTATGAGTTTGAGTGATGCCGAGGTCGCGTTCTACGGCTGGAACCGCGAAATCCGCCGCAAGACCCTGCAGATCATCGAAATCAGCAAAGGCAATAACAGTGACATCCGCATTGCCGTGGTGCGCAAGATGATCGCCCTCATCCGTGAATACGAAAGCGAGGATTTCCGCTGGGAATCGCGCGGTCGCACGGTGACACTGTCGGCGCGCATGCGCGACAACGGCCAGTTGGAGGAATACATGCTGCGTGAATTTTTCCCTGACCAGACGGTGGCGCGCTGAAAAAAACGGCGCGGAAATTCCGCGCCGTTTTCAGCCATTGCCGAACGGTAAATTACGCTTTGGCGTATTTCCCGGTCAGTTGCGGTGTCGTTCCCTCGAGACCTTTTACCTCGCGGTCAAGACGCGTTTCGCGCGACCACGTGCGTTTGAGGTCATCGCGCACCTTGATCGTCAGCTTGCCCATGCCTTCACATTCGAGATCGACGGTGTCGCCGTCCATGAATGCCGAGAGACCGCGATGATTGGTGCCGGTGGCAAGAATATCGCCGGCTTCGAGATCGTGAATCTGCGTCATCCATTCGATACAGCGCGGAATCTTGTGCGCCATGTCGGAGGTGTTGTAATTCTGTTTGAGCGTGCCGTTGACCCACAGTTTGACCTGAATATTGTGCGGATCCTTCACTTCGTCAGCGGTAACCAGATAGGGGCCGATCGGCGCAAAGGTCTGGCGCGATTTCATCTGATAGAAGCTGTTGCCCGGCGGAATCACGCCGCGCGCCGAGCCGTCGATGAAATTGACGTAACCGAAGATGTATTCCATCGCCTTGGCGGCCGGCACATTGCTTGCCGCTTTGCTGATGACCAGTGCGAGTTCAGCTTCGCCTTCGAAAATGGTCGAGGGTATGTCCGGCAGCACCATGGTTTCGCCGTGCGCGATCAGGCAGCTCGGCGATTTGTGAAAGGCATTGATCGGCGCCGGCGCCTTGCGCGTTCCGTCTTCCATGTAATTCACCGCCATGCATTCGATATTGACGGGTTTCGGCAGCGGCGGGCGCAGCTTGACCTGTTTGACCGGCAGGCCGCTACCGGCGGCAACTGCTGAATCAATGCGGCCGCGCACATCGGCGAAGCGCTCGATCATGCGGTTCATCAGGTCGCCCGGGCCGTTGTGCGGAATGTTCTGAATGACCGCGGTAATATCCACCACGTTGTCGCCTTTGAGCACGCCGATGCGATAGTCGTTAAAGCAGAGCAGTTTCATAACTTTCCCCTCGTCGAATCATTAGGCACATGGATTTGAATTGTTATTGCGGCAGCGCTTGTTTCTACCGCTGCGAAGCATGGCGCGTGTGCCGCGCGCCTGCCTGTACTTGTCCGGCATGTTAGTCCAAGCCGCCGCGCACGGCAAACTATCACTTTGCACCCAACCCGGCGTATGATCATGGTTACAGCGCGCGGGCGGACCCGCGCGCAGACAAGGGCGGATAGCCCGTGATAGTGAATGGCGAGGAGAAAACCGTGAAACGTAAACATACCAACAGCATTTCGATCAAGCGCCGGCAGATCATGATGGCCGGCGCAGCAGGCGTGCTTGCGCCGGCCGGCGTATTTGCCGCGCAATGCGGCGGCGGCCTCGTTGCTGCATCGCAAAATGCATTCGGCGCCAATGGCGCCGGGCACAAGCTGGTTTTGTCGGGGCGGGTTCTCGGCTCTGGTTGCGAGCCGCTCGCCGGCGCTGTAATTGAGGCCTGGCATGCCGATGCCACACCGGTGCGCACCACCACCGACGCCGACGGACGTTTTGTGCTGGTGACCCTGGCGCCGGCGGCGGCCCTCGGCCAGGCGCCCCACCTCTCGTATCTGGTGACGCACCCGGCGCACGATCTGCGCGTGCATGAGCTTTATTTCACGCGCGAATCCAATCGCGCCACCGACAGCGTGGCGCAGCTCGAACGCGATAGCACCGGGGTCTGGCGTGCCGCGTTTGGCCTCACCATCGCCTAGGGAAGTTTTGAATTTCCCCTCCGTTCGTGGTGAGCCTGTCGAACCATGAACGGAGAGCCGCGTAGAATCAAAGTTCTGGAACATTCGCCCTTCGACAGGCTCAGGGCGAATGGTGGTTGTTCAGAGCCTCCCTAGAGAGCGCCTCCGCGCAATGCGGCGCGTAGCTTTTCGATGATGGTGCTTTCGTAAGCGCGCAGAAATTCGACGCTGCGCGCATCATCAATGCGCTGCTGTTTCTGCACCGCCGCCGCCAGCGGCTTGGCGGCATCCAGTTTCCTGAAAAATGCCACCGTGCGTGCAAGGTCGCGTCCGTTCATCTCGAATGCTTCTTCGATCTGCGGGTAATAGCGGCTGTAGGTCATGTTGCTGGCAAGGCTCACGTTATTGAGTTCGCCTTTGCCGAAGCCGAGCGGTTGTTCGGCGCTGACAAACAGTGTGGCGCGTTCGCGCAGCAGCGCGTCCGCGCTGATCTCGCCGCGCTGGTGGCGCGCGTAGAGTGCTTCCAATTGACGGTACCAATCGATGGTGGCATGCGCTAGTACGGCCTGCGTTTCGGCATAGCGGCGGATCGCGCGTTGTTCGCGCGAGAAAGCCGGATATTTCTGCTCGGCAAAGACGATCATCGCCTGGTGCGTGATGAAATCGCACAGCGCCTCTTCTACGCCGTAGGGCAGATTGAATTGATCGTGGCAATCTTCGTGGATAACGAGATAGACAAAACGGTCGAGTTTGCCGGCGAGCATGGCGCGCGTGACTGGCGTCTCCGATTCGCCCTTTGCTTCGAGCCGGCGAAAGTAGATATCGTCGTCCGGCGCCAGCGCGCGGCACTCGCTTTCGCTGTCGGCGTTGCCCCAGTGTATTGCTGGATCTTCGTACGACCACGGCAGTATCAGGCGCGGAACATGACCGCAATGGGCAAATGACACTTGATCGTTCGAGACGTCGGCAAAATTGGACGTCGCGGAAAAACCGATGCCGCGTTCGAAACTGTGTATGCCGTCGAGCAGCACTGCCCATTCGCCGCTTACTGCAGGCGCAGTCGGCGTGATGAGTTCGCGCAGGGGGCCGCAGCCGGCGAGGCTCGCCGCCAGCAGTGCGGCTGCGGCAAAGTGTATTCGGCGCCGCTGCGTGCTCAAAGGAATTGCCCCTGCATTATTCAAGTTCCTGACGAATCATCCGGACCGTAGCATAATAACGGCTGGCGCTTGCATGAACTCCGGCAAATCGCCGCCCGCCCCCGGCAGGCGCTGCATATAACAATATAACCACAAGTAATCCCCGATATGATTGAAGTCAACGAACAGGTCTACGCGCCGGCAGCGCCACAGACCGTGTGGGAACTGCTGTCGCATCCGGAAGCGGTCGTTGATTGCGTGCCAGGTGCATCGATCGGCGAAACGCACGAAGACGGCACGTTTGATGCCGGCGTAATCGTCAAGTTCGGCCCGGCCAAGGTTACGTTCAAAGCGCGTGTCGGGCTCGAGCTCGATGCAGCGACGATGACCGGCAAGGTTAGTTCGCGCGGCAAGGACAATCAGGGCGGCACGCGCTTTAATGCATCGATGACATTCAAGGTTCTCGAACAGGGCGAGCCGGCGGGTTCGCTCGTCGAGATCGCGGCGAAAGTGGAAATTTCCGGCCGGCTGTCTTCGGTAGTCGAAGCGGGTGCCGGCATGGTGGTCAAAAAAATGACCGCGGATTTTTCAGAGCGGCTGGCGGCGAAATGTGCGGAATTGAAAGTCTGATCGACCGCCTTGTAGTTATTATCGGCAAGTCAAAAACGGGAGGAGCACGATGAAGGTGTATCAACGCATGGCCCGCGCGTTCAGGGCCGAGGGCATTACACATACGTTCGGCATCATGGGCGACGGCAATATGTACTGGCTGAACGAGATGATCAAGCTGGGCTCGATCGACGTCGAAGTGCGCCATGAGGGCGCCGGACTCGGCATGGCCGACGGCTGGTCGCGCGCGACGCGCAAACCGTCTTGCGCCACCGCTACCTGCGGCCCCGGTGTCTCGCAGCTTGCTACCGCGTTGCTTACCGCCTCGCGCGCGTCGTCGCCGGTGGTGGCGTTTTGCGGCGAGCATCCGACCAATGACGACGAATACAACCAGCGCCTGGAGCAGGCGCCGTTCGCTGCCGCCTGTGAAACACAGTTTGTGCGTCTGGCCTCTGCGGAAACCGCAGATGAGGTGGTGCGCAAGGCGTTTTACCTCGCCAAACTCAATTCGAAACCGGTCATGCTCAGTGCACCCATGGACATCCAGCAGCAGGAGTTCGAGGACGACGATGCCTACGTCACCTCCGATAGCCTGATGCCGTCGCGCCAGATGCGACCCGACCCGGACGTTGTCGAGCGCGCCGCCGACCGGCTATCCAAGGCCAAACATCCCATCATCCTGGTTGGCCGCGGTGCCATGTGGGCGGGCGCCGGCGACGCGATCAAGAAGCTTGCCGAGCGTTCGGGCGCGCTGATCATCACCACATTGATGGCGAAGACCTGGTTGTCCGAGGACGATTTCCATCTCGGCGTGTCGGGTACTTATGCCACCAAGACGGCGATGGAGTTGTGCGAAGAGTCGGACTGCGTGGTTGCCGTCGGCGCAAGCCTCAACCGCTACACGACAGAACATGGTTACCTGTACGCCAATGCCAAGTTCATCCACATCGATGCCAAGCAGCACGTCATGCTGCACGGCACGACGGCCGCCGACATTTACATGCAGGCCGATGCGAAGATCGGCACCGAGGCGCTCGAAGGTGTGCTCGCCAAACGTTCATTCAAGCAGACCGGCTACCGCACCGGCGAGGTGCGCGAACGGCTCGGCAACGCGTGGGAAGACCGTCACGAGTACAAAATCGAAGCGGGCACCGTCGATCCGCGTCAGGTTGTGCTGGCGCTCGACGAGATCGTGCCGGAAAACATCAGTCTCTACACCGGCAGCGGCCACACGGCGGGCTTCTCGAACATCCTGTTCCGCCGCCGCCGCGAGGTTGTGATGCCCGGGCATTTTTACGGCTGTATCGGCCAGATGATGCCGGCGGCGATTGGCGCAGTGATGGCGACCGGCAACAAGCCGGCGATGCTGGTCGACGGTGAGGCCAGCACGATGATGCATCTGAACGAGTTCGACACCATGGTGCGGCACAAGGTGCCGCTGCTGATGGTGGTGCAGAACAACGAGATGCTCGGTGCCGAGTACTACAAACTCGATGCGCACAAGATGAATGCGGCGACCTCCAGGATCCCGAGCCCGGATCTGGGTGCGGTGGCGCGCGGCTACGGCGGCCGCGGCGTGATGGCGAAGACTGTGGAGGACGTGCGCAAGGCTGCGGCCGAATGGGTGGCTAAACCGGGTCCGATGCTGATCGACGTGCGGGTCTCGGCTGAAGTCGTGTCGCTGCCGTATCGCCGCATACACTACGGACTGGATGAATAATCGATTGTGTTGAGCTGATAAAAAGCGGGCGTGAGCCCGCTTTTTATTTGGCTACTGGATGCGCACGTTGATCGTTTTGATCAGTTTTTCCAGCCGCGCGTAATCGGCGTTGAACTTCGTTTTGAATTCCTCCGGCGTCGCCGGCACCGCCGGTTCGGAGCCCTCAACTGCGAGCGTTTTCACCGTGTCGGGTGTGTTCACGCCTTCGCGCACCACAAGGTTGATCGCACGCACGATACGCGCCGGCGTGCCGGCTGGCGCCAGCAGACTGTAGGCGTTGCCCCAGTCGAAGCCGGCGATGCCGCTTTCGGCGACAGTCGGCAGCTCGGGCAGATTCGGTGCGCGGCGCAGAGCGGACACCGCGATCGCGCGCAGGCGTCCGCTGCGTATATGCTGGGTGGTCGATACCGTGCTCGCGAACATGAGCTGCACCTGGTTGCCGATCACTTCGACGATCGCCGCCCCCGCACTTTTATACGGCACGTGGATCATGTCGGCGCCGGTCAGCAATTTGAAATGTTCCATCGCCAGATGACCGGCGGTGCCGAGCCCCTGCGAGCCGAAGCTCAATGCGCCGGATTTCGCTTTTGCGTAGTCGATCAGTTCGCGCACCGATTTCACCGGTAGCGACGGCGTCACCACCAGCACAAAGCTTTGCGAGCAGATCTGCACGATCGGAATAAACGCGGTGCGAACATCATAGCTGGCGCGGCCGAGCACGCCGTTCAACATCAGCGATTCCGAGGCGCCGAGCAGCGTATAGCCGTCTTTGGGCGCAGCGGCGACCATGTCCATGCCGATGACCGTGCCGCCACCGGGGCGGTTATCGACAATTACCGACTGGTTCCAGCGTTCGGCGATTTTTTGCGCGGCCAGCCGCGTCATCAGATCGAGGCCGCCGCCGGGACCGATGCCGACAACAATACGGATCGGCCGCAGCGGATAGTCGGCGGGTTTGTCCTGCGCGCAGAGCGCAGTCGCAGCGCAGGCAAGGGTGAGCGCTGTCGCCGTCGGCGCGAGGCCACTGGCGCGGCGGATTGAAACCAGAGATGTACGCAGACCGGACATGCTCACCTCGCGGCGGTTGCTGTGCTGCTATTTTACCGGCGGCCAGATGCGGTAGGCGACATTGGCCGAACCCGGCGCGTGCACCAGCGAACGACGCAGGCTGTCGGTCCATGCCGCCATCGACGGATCGGCGTTTTCGTAGGCGCGAAAATATTTTTCGCGCTCTTCTTTCGAAACGAACTCATAGAGCACGCCGTGTTTGGCCCAACCGGCGACCGAGACCATTTTGCGCACGCCGATGCAGCCCGGTGTAATCGAGAGGCCGGGCAGGCGGTTGTGCGCGTACCAGGCAAGCAGGCCGTCTTCGTCCTGATAGGCGCGCGTGTTAAAACTGCCGAGTTGTATGCAGGCGCTTAGCTCCTTGCCGCGTTTTCTTTGCGCTGCCGCCGGGCCGTCGACGCAGGCTTCTTCGGTAAAGGTATTAATGCGCGCGCCGACCCGCATCGCCAGCATTTTGCGGTCTTCGTCGGTGATGGTCGGGTCGGTAGTGCCCGGCGCCGGTGGCGCAAAGGCGTGTGCGGTTTCGGCGCCGAACAGCAGTATGTATTCGTTGCCATCAGGCACCGGCTCGGCGGCGTAGCTCAGAATCTTGTGCACCGGATCGGCCTGGCGCTCGCATTCGTAATGTGCCGCCCATAACACACCGGATTTTTTAAGCTGGCGCGGGATAAAACTGCCGTGCAGCCAGTCGAGATGGGTTTTGCGATCTTTTTCCGGCAGGTCGTACCAGACGATATAAAGGCTGCGATCCAATTTTTCTCCAGTCAGTGGTTTTTGCCGGTGCGCAAAATGCGCAACCGGCGGTGTTGCGGCATTACAGCGGCGTTACAACCAGCCGGCGCGGCGGAAGCGGAAGAACAGATAGACGTCGATAGCGGTCATGATCGTGAGCGACAGCGGGTAACCGAACACCCACTTGAGTTCCGGCATGTGCTCGAAGTTCATGCCGTAAATGCCGGCGATCATAGTCGGCACCGCGACCAGTGCGGCATAGGCGGCCAGCCGCTTGGTGGTTTCGTTTTCGGAGACGGTGATGAGCGCCAGATTGACCGACAGCGCGGTGGTCACCATTTCGCGCAGTGCATCGATCGACTGGTTGATGCGCGTCAAATGGTCGTAAACGTCGCGGTAATATTCCTGCGTGCCGGCGCAGATCTGCGGCACACGTCCGCCGTAGAGTTTGCTCACACCTTCGAGCAGCGGCCCGACCGCGTGTTTGAGTACCATCAGTTTTTGTTTCAACGCATACATGTCTTCGATGTTGGCGCGCGCGGCGCCGCCGCTGAACATGCGTTCTTCGAGGGTTTCGAGTCTCGTTTCGAGTGCGTCGATGATCGGAAAGTAGCGATCCACCACCGCGTCCATCAGCGCGTAGAGTACGAAGCCGGAACCGAGGCGCAGCAGTTCGGGTTCACGCTCGCAGCGCGCGCGCACGTCGGCGAAACCTTTTTCGGCGCGGTTGCGCACGCTCAAAATGTAGTTCGGCCCGACGAAGATATCGACTTCACCGACCACCATTTCATCGTTGATGATTTCGATCACGTGCAGAACCGCGAACAGCGAGTCGCCATACTCTTCTATTTTGGGGCGTTGATGGCCGACGTTGGCGTCTTCAACCGCGAGCTCGTGCAGGCCGAATTGCTTTTCCAGCTCGGAAAATTCTCCGGGCTCCGGGTCTTTCAGCGCAACCCAGACAAAACATTCGGGGCGGCTGATGTAGGCGCCGATATCGGCGGGCTTGATCTGGTCGGCAATCCTGACGCCGTCCTGATAGGCGAAGCAATTTACGAGCATATGATTTCCTGACCCTGGTGGCGCGCCGGCTGCGCTACCGCGCCGACATTGCGAGTATAAAGCTACAAGCTGCCGCCGGCATTACAGTGCGATGAAAGTTTTCGCCGGGAAACATTGTAAACTCAATTACTCAAGCGACCGTCATCCGGGGAGGGGCCTTGCTTAAATTCATGGCAAAAATGGCGTGCGTCGCATTGGCGTTCGGCACGCTGACTGCAGCGCCGGCGCGTGCGCAGGGCGACTATCCCGCCAGGCCCGTCCTGCTGGTGATCTGTTTCGGCGCCGGCGGCGGGCTCGATGTGATCGGCCGCATCGTCGCCGATCGCCTCGGTAAAAATCTCAACCGCCAGATCGTGGTCGAAAACCGGCCGGGTGCGGGCGGCAATATCGGCATGGCCTCGGTAGCCAGGGCGCTGGCCGACGGCTATACGCTGCTGGAAACCGCCAACAACTACAACATCAATCCCTTCCTCTATCGCAATCCGGGCTACGACCCGCGGCGCGATTTCGTGCCGGTGATCGAGCTGACGCGCGCGCCGTCGGTGATCATCGTGCATCCGAAGTCGAATCTGCGCACGGTGAAGGAGCTGATTGCCACTGCGCGCGCGGCGCCCGGCAAACTTGTTTATGGCAGCGCCGGCAACGGCTCGCCGACCAATATCGCGATGGAGATGTTGAAGGCGGCCGCCAGTATCGATATCACGCATGTGCCGTACAAAGTGGCGACGCAGGCCAATCAGGACGTCATGGGCGGGCAGACGTCGCTGGCGATGGCGGCGCTGCCGTCGGTGATTACGCAAATCCGCGGCGGCCTGCTTTATGCGGTGGCACTGACATCGGATAAACGCTGGCCGTCGCTGCCCGAGGTGCCGACCGTGGCTGAAGGCGGCGTTGCCGGTTATAGCCATCTGACGTGGATCGGCATCCTCGCGCCTGCAGGCACGCCGGCGGCCATCGTCGCGCGGTTGAACCGCGAAATTGCCGTGGTGCTCGCCGTGCCGGAAGTGCGCGAACGCATCGCCGCCACCGGCGCCGAGCCGGTCGGCAACAGCGCGGCGGATTTTGCTGCGGTGCTGGCTGCCGAATATGAGAGCACCGTGCAACTCGCGCAGCGCATCAGGTTCGAGCTCGAATAAGCGCGGCGCGGCGCGCGTCCAAGCCCTGTTATTATCGGGGGGTTGCAGGCGCCCTCAGAGCGCCGCTGTTCAGTCTGTTTCAATCAAGGAGAGAGATTTCGCATGGACAAGGTAGTTGCATCACCGCAAGAGGCCCTCGCCGACCTTCAAGACGGCGCCACCGTCGCCATCGGCGGCTTCAGCGTCGGTCACCGATTCGCATTGAGTATGATCACTGCATTGCGCGACAAGGGCACGAAGAACCTGTGCCTGGTTTGCAATTCGATGGGTGCGCCGGGCGAATTGCGCGGCCAGATACTCGCCGAGAACAAGCAGGTTAAAAAACTCATCGCTGCGTTCACCGTGCGCCCCGGCATGCCGACGGCGACCGAAGACCAGATCGTCTCCGGCGAACTCGAAGTCGAACTGGTGCCGCAGGGCACGCTGGTTGAACGTTGCCGCGCCGGCGGCGCCGGCATCCCGGCGTTTTATTCGGCGACCGTTGCCGGCACCGATCTCGAAAAAGGCAAAGAGGTGCGCGAATTCGACGGCCGCAAATACGTGCTCGAACCGGCGATCAAACTTGATTACGCGCTGCTGCGCGCCTACCGCGCCGATCGCGCCGGCAATGTGCAGTTTCGCGGCGGCAGCCAGAACCTGAATCCGGCATTTGCCAAAGCCGCGCGCATTGCCATCGTTGAAGTCGACGAGATCGTAGAGGTCGGCGGCATCGCGCCGGAGCTCATCAATTTGCCGGGCATCTTCGTTTCGCGCGTGGTCAAGAGTACCTATCCGTTCGACCCGAGCCAAACACCGCAATCGAAGCGTCGTCCGGCCGACAAGCCGCGCGAATACAACGGTAAGCCGGCGCTGACGCGCGAGGGCATCGCCAAACGCGCCGCCGCCATTGTTAAAGAAGGCAGCTACGTCAACCTCGGTACCGGCATTCCGACCATGGTGTCGAATTTTCTTGAAGGTCGCGATGTCGTGCTGCACGCCGAGAACGGCGTGCTGGGTTACGGCAAGATGGTGTCCGGCGCCGATGTCGATCCGGATATGTACAACGCCAGCGGCCAGTACATCGAACTGATGCCCGGCGCGTCGTTTTTCGATTCGGTGACCTCGTTCGAAATGGCGCGCGGCGGCCGCATCGACAGCGTGATACTCGGCGCCTACGAAGTCGACCAGACCGGCAGTGTTGCCAACTGGAGCGTGGCGGATGCCAAGCGCGGCGGCATCGGCGGCGCGATGGACCTTATCTCGGGGCGCACCGAACTCATCATCGTGATGGAGCATTGCGACAGCAAGGGCCGGCCGAAGCTGAAAAAGAAATGCAAGTACCCGCTGACCGGGCAAGGTTGTGTGAGTTACGTGGTGACCGACCTCGCTTTGCTGAAGTGGGAAGGCGACAAGTTTGTGCTGCTTGAGACTGCGCCGGGTTTCAGCGCGCAGGAAGTAATGGCGCTGTCGGAAATGGAAATGACACCGACGCCGCAGGTGAAGGCGATGGCATAGCAGAAAATTCCACCGCGTCACCGCGCCGCAGAGCGCGGGCGCGGCGAAACTGAAGCACGCAGCGGCTGCAGTTGAGGAGGGGTTGAACGATGCGCGATGCAGGTAGCCTTTGCTGTCGGTGGACAACATTGCTGTTGTTGCCCGCGGCTTGCGGCGTGTTTGCGCAGGACGTTTATCCCAACCGTCCGATCCGCATCGTCGTGCCGACCGCAGCCGGCGGCCCCAGCGACATCGGCGCGCGCCTGATTGCGAATGAGTTGACCAAACGCTGGGGCAAGCAGGTGGTAGTCGATGTGCGTCCGGGGGCGGGTACTATTATCGGCACTGATCTGGTGGCGAAGGCGCAACCCGACGGCTACACGCTGTTGATGAGCCCGTCGACGCTGGCGATCACGCCGGCGACCTACAAAAAAATTCCATACGATGTGCAGCGCGATTTCGCGCCGGTCACGCAATCGCATTTCGTGCCGAATCTGATTTCGGTGCATCCGTCGATGCCGGCGAAATCGATACACGAACTGATTGCGTTTGCGAAATTGCATCCGAACGAAATTCTGTACGCGTCGTCGGGCCACGGCACCAATCCGCATCTCGTTGTTGAATTGCTGGCGAGCATGGCGCAGATCAAGCTGATGCATATTCCGTACAAAGGCACGCTGCCCGGCTTGATCGAGACCATCGCCGGGCGTACGGCGCTGATTGCCACCAGCAGCATGCAACTCGTGCTGCCGAATGCGCGCGCCGGCAAGCTGCGCGTGCTGGCGATCACTTCGTTGAACCGCGTGCCGTCGCTGCCGGATATACCGGCGGTGTCTGAATCGGGGCTTGCCGGTTATGAAGCCGTGCAGTGGACGGCGATGATGGCGCCGGCGGCAACGCCGGTGGAGGTGCTGGCAAAACTGCAAAAAGAAGTGGTGGCGATCTTGCGCACGCCTGAAGTGCGTGACAAGCTGGCGGTTGACGGCGCCGAGGTGGTGGCGAGTTCCCCCGAAGAATGCGCGGCGTTCTTGCGCGCCGAGACGATCAAATGGGCTGCGCTGGTCAAGTCCGCCGGTATTGCGCAGGAATAACGGAGTAAACGAAATGGCGGCAGCGCAACGCAACATCATAAGCGATCCGGCGGCGTGGGCAGGGCCGCAGATACAGCGGGATGCACAATGGATTTACCGCCTGAGCGACGCCGAGATCGCCGGGATCGACGCCGCGCTGCAGGCGGTCAAGCGCGCTGGTTTAAAAATTCCGTTCGCGGCGGATGAGTTTCCTTTATGCGGATTCAGGCAGTCGCTGGCCGCGGCGCTCGATGAAGTCGAGAACGGCCGAGGTTTTGTTTTGCTGCGCGGTTTTCCGCGGGCGCGATACAGCGATGCCGATTGCGAACTGGTTTACTGGGGCCTGATTGCGCATTTCGGCCGGCCGGTGTCGCAGAATGCGCGCGGGCATCTGTTGGGTCACGTGCGTGACGAGGGCGGCAGCATGGCTGACCCCAACACGCGCCTCTACCAGACCAGCCTGCGCATGGATTTTCATACCGACGTTCTGCCGGTGGATATCCTCGGCCTGTTCTGCTTGCGCACGGCGAAATCCGGTGGCGCGAGCAAACTCGTCAGCGCGCTGACGGTGCACAACATATTGCGCGAAGAGCACCCCGATTTGCTTGATGAACTCTACGGCATGTTTTATCTCGACTGGCGTGGTGAGGAGCCGGCCGGTGAGGCGCCGTGGTTTGCGCTGCCGATGTTCAGTGAGAGCAAAGGCCGTATCACCACGCGCATCGTCAGCATTCCTTATTACGACTCGGCGGCGCGCTTCGGCGAACAATACAAGCCAACTGCAAAGCAGCGCGAGGCGCTGGTGATGGTGCAGGACATCGCCAACCGGCCCGAGCTCATGCTGAGCATGGAATTTCAGGAAGGCGATATCCAGCTCATCAATAATCACATCATGCTGCACGCGCGCGAAGCCTATGTCGATCACGACGAGCCGGGTCGCGAGCGCCATTTGCTGCGCATGTGGATTGCGGTTGATGATGCGCAGCGTCGTCCGCTCGCGCCCGCCGTCGAGCAGCGTTACCGCTGGGTACGCGAGGGCGGCATACCGGTCAACCATGCGCATCCGTCGGTGCGTGCAGTGGCAACGGGATAACAAGTTGTAAAACAAAAACACCAAGGAGGGGACATGAACCTGCCGAACCGTTTTCTGTTTGCATTGTTGTTTTCTTTGATTTTCAGTCTGCCCGCAGCGGCACAACCGTGGCCGGCCAAAACCATCCGCGTGGTGGTCAACTTTCCGGCCGGCGGCACCACCGATCTGATGGCGCGCGCGTGGACGCAAAAGGTGTCCGATGTGCTTGGCCAGCCGGTGGTGATCGAGAATCGCGGCGGCGCCGGCGGCACCGTCGGCATGGAAGTGGTGGCGAAGGCCGCGCCCGACGGCTATACGCTGCTCGCCTCGTCGGGCAGCCCGGTGGTGGTCGGCCCGCATTTGTACAAACTTAATTTTGATGTCGGCCGCGATCTCGCGCCGGTGGCGCCGATGGGACGCATCCTCACCATACTCGTGGTGCGGCCGGGCCTGCCGGTGAAGAACACGCAGGATTTGATTGCCTATATGCGCGCGAATCCGGGCAAACTCAATTACGGTTCGGTCGGCAGCGGCAGCACGCTGCATATCCACGCCGAGCGCATGTTGCGCGCAACCAAAACGCAGGCGACGCATATTCCATACAAAGGCGCGGCGGAGCTGCTGACGTCGCTGCTCGGCAATCAGGTTGATTTTGCTTTCGACTCGGGGCTGACTCTCCCGCATATCAAAAGCGAAAAAGTGCGCCTGCTGGCGGTCGTCAGCGCGACGCGCTCACCGCTGTTTCCCGAGACGCCGACGCTGCTGGAGGCGGGCATAGAGGCCGAGGGCGATGCGCTGTTCGGTGTTTATGCGCCGGCCGGCACGCCGCGCGACATCGTGCTGCGCCTGAATCGCGAAATCAGCCGCATCATGCAAACGCCCGAGGCGCGCGCAGTGCTGGCGACCTTCGCGGCCGAGGTCTACACCGCCGGCCCCGATGAATTCGCCGCGATACAGGCGCGCGACCGCGACAAGTTCGGTGTTTTTATCCGCGAAGCGAATATTCGCGCCGACTAATTGATTTTACGCACGGCGCCGCTTGCATGGCCGCAACTTGCGTGCTGGAATAGCGGCGGATTCAAAAGGGCAGCATTCACTATAACCAGTCCGGGGAGATATCCATGTTACGCACCGTGTCATGTATTTCGATTGCCGCGCTGTTCGCGCTGGCATTGTCCGCGCAGGCGCAACCAGCGCAGCGTCCGCAGATCGCGACCACCAAGGTCGAAGGCACCGATGGTGTTTATATTTTCCGCAATGGCAATCACCAGTCGATGTTTGTCGTCACCGGCGATGGTGTGATTGCCACCGACCCGGTTGGTTACGGGCGGCCGACCGGCGGTCAGGATTACGTCAATGAAATCCGCAAGGTCACCGACAAGCCTATCAAATACCTGATTTACAGCCATCATCATTTCGATCATGCTGCCGGCGGCAAGGCGTTCAAGGATGCCGGCGCAACGGTGGTTGCGCATCACGTCGCCAAAGAGCGACTCGCGGTGCTTAAAGATCCGCATACCGTGCTGCCTGACGAAGTGGTCAGCGACAAAGGCCGCACCATCACGCTGGGCGGCACCAGCCTTGAGCTCTCCTACCACGGGCTCAACCATTCGGATTCGACGCTGGTGATGCGCCTGCCGAAAGAGAAAATCATTTTTGTCGTCGATACGCTGCCGGTCGGGCAGGTGCCGGGTCGCGGCATGATCGACTTTCATCCGCTCGAAGCCGAGGAATTCATCAAGAAGGTGCTGGCGCTCGACTGGGATCGCCTGATTCCCGGCCATCCGGGTGTGGGTGATCGTCTCGGCAGTAAAAAAGATGCGCAGGACCAGCTGCAGCTTTTGCAGGATGCGTCGGCCGAAATGAAAGTGATGGCGCAGCAGGGTAAATGCTGGGAACCGGCCGAAAAAGAACTCAAGCTGTCGAAGTACGAAAGCTGGCCCGGTTACGCTGGCGGCCTGCCCTTGATCGCGCGGCGCTATTGCGGGCTGTGGGGGCGCGGGACCTGAACGCGTTTTCACTGTTTGAAACGACAATGCCACCGTCGCGGTGGCATTGTCGTTTTGCGCGCGTCGTAGAATGCGCTTTATTGCAGATATAACGGGAATCGACATGCGAATTGAAATGAACGGCGGGGCGGGGTTTGTGGCGGCGATGCTGTGTTGCGCGCCGGCAGCGGCGCAGAATTTTCCGGAAAAAAACATCACGCTGCTCAACGCTTATTCGGCCGGCACCAGCAGCAGCGTGACGCTGCGCGCGCTGGGCGAGGCGGCAGCCAAAACGCTCGGCAGAAAAGTGCAGGTCGAAGACAAGCCGGGCGCC
Source organism: Betaproteobacteria bacterium (assembly GCA_025363435.1). GTDB lineage: Bacteria > Pseudomonadota > Gammaproteobacteria > Burkholderiales > SG8-41 > PALSA-1004. The sequence goes on along the minus strand of JANYDY010000024.1, from coordinate 6,268 downwards.
GGCGGTGCGCTGGCGCCGACCATCATGATCAATACCGGCAAGCCCGACGGTTATCTGTTGTCGCAGCTGGCGCAGCCGTTGCTGCGCATTCCGCATATCCAGAAAACAGAATTCGACGTGCTGAACGATTTCACCTGGATCATCCGTGTCGTTGACTACACCTACGCATTGATCGTGCGCAACGAATCGCCGATGCGCAACGTCACCGATTTTGTCAACTATGCCAGGGCCAATCAAGGCAAGGTGACCTATGGCAGCTCGGGAATCGGCGTCACCATGCACATGACGATGGAGGACCTGGCCTTGCGCACCGGCTTGAAGCTCGTGCATGTGCCGCATCGTGTCACCGCCGACATGTTGAACGAGCTGATCGGCGGCCACATTGACGCGGTGGCCTCGTCGATCAGCTATGCGCCGCTGGTAGACGCCGGCAAGATTCGCGTGTTGGCAATCCTCGGTGCCAACCGCATCAAGCGCTGGCCCGACATTCCGACGGCGAAAGAGCAAGGCTACGACGTCAACGCCAGTTCATCGTACGGCATCGGCGGGCCCAAAGGCATGGATCCGAAAGTCGTCAGGCAACTGCACGACGCCTTCCGCAAGGGGCTCGACGACCCGGAGTTCATCAAGACCATGGAGCGCTACGATCAGGTTAAAAGTTATCTCAACACCGAGGACTACACGCGCTGGGCGCGCGAGCAGTACGCGGTGGAGAAACTTGTCGTCGAGAAATTCGGTTTGAAACAGTAAAGCGCCGTGCGGGCGGCACAACGCCGCGCCGCCGGAAGACGGCTGGTGCAGGCGTGCTACGATGCCGCCACTTAAAAAATCCAACAGGAGCGAGAGCAGATGAAAGCAGCATTTTTTACCAAACACGGCGGCCCCGAGGAACTGCAATACGGCGAATACAAAGAGCCGGTCGCCGGGCCCGGTCAGGTAATTGTCGATGTGCATGCGGCGAGTGTGAACGGTGCCGACTGGCGCGTGGTTGCCGGAACTTACGGGCCGGTTGCTTTCTTTCCCTACAGCCCGGGGCGTGATTTCTCCGGCGTGGTCAGCGCGCTCGGCGAGGGCGTGAAAGATTTCAAGGTTGGCGACGAAGTGTTCGGCGTCTGCGATGTCGGCACTGAAGCCGCTTACGCGGAGAAAGTGGCGATCAGGGAGGCGATCATCGCGAAGAAGCCGGTCAAACTTTCGCATGTCGAAACCGCTGCGGTGGCGCTGATCGGCCTCACCGCGCTGAGCACCGTTGAAGACACGCTACAGCTCAAATCCGGCGAGACGATTCTGATACAGGGCGGCGCCGGCGGTGTGGCGAGTTTTGCCGTGCAGGTTGCCAAACATATCGGTGCGCGCGTCATCACCACCAGCAGTGCGGCAAATCACGATTATCTGCGCACGCTCGGCCCCGACCAGATCATCGATTACAACAAGGACGATTTCACCAAGGTGGTATCCGGCGTCGATGCGGTGTTCGATACCGTCGGCGGCGACGTTGCCACGCGTTCCTACGAAGTATTGAAACCCGGCGGCCGCGCGGCTTTCATCGCCTCGGGGGCGAATGCGCCGGCGACGCCGCGCAGCGACGTCAAAGGCCTGCGGCCGAAAGTCGGCCGCGATCGCGCGCATCTCGATCGCATCACCGCGTTGATCAACAGCGGCGCGGTGCGTGTGCCGGAGATCACGGTGTTCCCGCTCGCCGATGCGGCAAAGGCGAATGCGGTGAGCAAAGGCCGGCATTTTCGCGGCAAGCTGGTGCTGAAGGTTCGTTAACGCAGGTTTTCGGGCACAGGAAATAAAATGACCGACAAAGTAACCGGCGCCCGCGCGCTCGTTGATGCATTGCTGCGCGAAGGCGTAGACCACGTCTTCGGCATTCCGGGCACGCAGAACCTTGCCGTGATCGACGCGCTGCGCGATACGCCGCAGATCCGCTTTATTCTGACGCGCCACGAGCAGGGCGCGGCTTTCATGGCCTATGGTTTCGCGCGCGCTTCCGGCGGCCCCGCGGTGGTGACGGCGACCGAAGGACCGGGCGTGACCAATCTCGCTACCGGCATTGCCGCCGCAAACCGCGGCAACGTGCCGGTGATCAGCATCTGCGGCGTGCAGGAAAGCGTGGTGCGTGAGCGCGATTCGACGCAGGACATGGATCAGGTCACCTTCATGCGGCCGATCACCAAGTGGGCTTACAGCATTCCAAACGTGAAGAAGGTGCAGGAACTGGTGCGCAAGGCGTTTCGCGTTGCATTGACCGAACCGCAGGGCCCGGCGCACATCGAAGCTTCAAGCGAAATCCTACTCGAACAAACGACGCTTGAAACCACGTCGCCCGCGGCCTACCGCAACAATGTGCTGCCGACCTGTGACAGCGCGCAGCTCGATGCGGTGTTCGAGCTGCTCAAAGCAGCAAAGCAACCGGTGTTCGTCGTAGGCCGCGGCCTGATCAACGAGAAAGCCACCGCAGCCATGGCGGCACTCGCCGAAAGCACCGGTATTCCGGTCGGCGCATTGCAGTATTCGCCGGATGCGTTTCCAAGTTCGCATGCGCTCGCACTTGGCCCGCTCGGGCGCAGCGGATTCGGCAGTGCAAATCGTATTGTGCCGAAGGCCGATCTCATTATTGCGATCGGTGCGCACATTGATGCCTTCTCGACCACGCACAAGTACGGCATTTTTACCGAGCAGGCCAAACTCGTGCATCACAGCGCAGCACCCGGACAGATCGGCATCGTGTTTCCTGTGAGCATCGGTGTGACGGGGTCGACCGCAAGTTTCATCGCCGGCCTCGCTGAACGTGCTGCCAAAGCCGGACTGAAAAAATCCTGGGTCGATGTGCCGAAGGCGCGCGCCGATTGGGAAACGGAGCTGCAGGGCAAGGTAGACCACCAGGCAGTGCCGATTCAATCGCAATTCGTTGCGCACATGATCCGTAAAGTGCTGCCGAAAGACGGCCTCTGCGTGGTCGATGCCGGCAACGGCGGCAAACACGTGCGCAGTTATTTCAAGAGCTGGGAGCCCGGCACCTTCATGTGCATCGACGACTGGGCCTCGGTCGGCGGTTCTTTCCCGATCGCGCTCGGCGCCAAGTTGGCGCGGCCCGAGCGTCCGGTGTTGTGCGCCTCCGGCGACATGGGGGCGATGTGCAACATCGGCGAACTCGAAACCGCGATGCGCGAAAACATTCCGGTCGTCTACGTCGTCTTCAACGATGAAGGCCTCGGCAACGAACGCGCGTTTCAGAACGAACACTACGGCGGGCGCTTCTACGCCGTCGATTACAAAAACCCCGACTTCGGTGCGCTCGCCAGGGTGTTCGGCGCGCACGGCGAACATGTCACCAAACCCGGTGAACTGGAAGGCGCGATCCAGCGTGCCTTCGCCAGCGGAAAACCGGCGATTGTCGATGTGATGATCGATCAGAACACGCTGGCGCCTGTGGTTTACAGGCCGCAATAGGAGCCAAGTCGTGATAGCGAAAGTAAAAACCGTGGCGCCGCTGTTCGCAGCCGGCTTGTTGTTCGCATTGACGGCGCAGGCGCAAACAACCGCGCCGCCGGATGAGGCGCTGCGTGCATTCGAAGTCGTGCGCTCGGTTCTGCAGCATCCGCGCTGCCGCAACTGCCACGTGCCGGGCGATGCGCCGCTGGAGGGCGACAAAAGCGTGCTGCACAATCAGGGCGTGATACGCGGCCCCACCGGTCACGGCGCCGCCGCGAATGAATGTACGGTGTGCCATCTCAATCAGAACCTGCCGGCGAACTACGGCCCTTATGCGCCGCCGGGTTCGCCTGACTGGCATCTGCCGCCGCCCGACATGAAGATGGTTTTTTACGGGCTGAGCGCGAAAAACCTTTGTTTATCGATCAAGGATCCGCGCAATACCAAAGGCCGCGATCTCGCCGCCATGCTTGCGCATATACGCGATAGCAGACAGGTCGCATGGGGCTGGGCGCCGGGCGGCAGGCGCACGTTGCCGCCGGCATCGCGTGCGGCAACAGTTGCGGCGTTCAAAACATGGATGGATGCCGGCGCGCCCTGTCCGCAATAATTTCCCCGGGATTGCCATGCAGACCGTTTTTGAAGCCGAACATTTTGTGATCGTGGCGCCGGCGCGTCCGCACTTGTCGCGCGAAGACGGCGGTCACATGATCATCAATCCGAAAGTCACGGTTGAAGACCGCACGCAGCTTACGCGCGTGCAGGCGGTCGAACTGGTGAAGTTGACGATGGTAGCGGGGGCGGCGATGCAGACCGTGCTGCCGCGCCGCGGTGTTGACATCTGGCGCATCAACTATCAGGACAACGGCAACTGGCGGCACGAGCTGCACGTGCATCTCTACGGCCGGGCGCGCAGTTCGAAGCGGCAGCCCTACGGACATTTTCTGTCGATTCCGCTGACGGCGGAGGCGTTCAAGGCGCAGCCGGGGCTTAATGCGCTGACGGCCGATGATGTTGCTGAACTCAAGACCGAGATCGTGCGCCTGCTCGCCACCGATAAATACAAAAACTTCTAGATGTAGTTGCGAGGTTACTCCCTCGCCCCGCGATAGCGGGGCGAGGGGATATTTTTGCGACGGTGTTCTGAATAACGTCGAGTTGCGTCAGCTATTCCGCTTTCGCCCCCGAAGACTTCACTACTACCGCCCACTTGGCGATTTCGCGCGGCATCAGCCTGGTCAATTCATCCGGCGAGCCGGCCAGCACATCGACGCCCATCTCGGCCAGCCGCTTGGTGATTTCCGGCGTGTGCAGCGCCTTGCTGAAGCCTTCGTGAATTTTCAGCACGACATCGCGCGGCGTGCCGGCCGCGCCCATCAGCGCGTACCAGCCGCTTGATTCGAAACCCTTGATTGTTTCCGCCACGGTGGCGACATTCGGCAGTGCCGCCGCGCGTTTCGCGCCGCACACGCCAATAGCGCGTAAACGGCCGGCTTGTATGAAGGGCAAAGCGGCGAGCAGGGTGTTTACCTGAAATTGCACATGGCCGGCAACGGTGTCGTTCAGCGCCTGTCCTGCGCCCTTGTAGGGAATATTCAGCACGTCAATCTTCGCCATCGAGCGCAGCATTTCAACCGCCAGAAACGCCGAGTTGCCGCCTGCCGTACCTGCAGTTAATTGACCGGGCTGTGCTTTCGCCAGCGCGATGAACTCAGGCACGTTCTTCACCGGCAGCGACGGATGCACCACCAGCACGGTCTGCGTCAATGCCAGTTGGCTGATCATGCTGAAGTCTTTGAGCGGATCGAACGGCAGTTTGGCAAACAAGCTCGGGTTGATCGCATGCGGCGTGGTGGCGATCAGCAGGGTGTAACCATCGGGGACGGAGCGCGCAACGATTTCAGTGCCGATGTTGGTGAAGGCGCCGCCGCGGTTATCGACGATGACCGTTTGCCCGAAGACTTCACTCAGCTTCGGGCTTAACAGCCGCGCCAGTATGTCGGTACCGCCGCCCGGCACCGCCGGCACGACGATGCGGATTGGTTTCGACGGAAACGGTTGCGCATGCGCGCTGCCCGCGGCGGCGAGCAAGACACTCAATGTCAAGCCGGCGACTCGCAGGACGTTGGCAGAATAGCGAGCGTAGGGTGGGCAACTCGTTGCCCGCGTCAAATATCGCTTGCAGATACCGATTGCCCGCGTGGGCAACAAGTTGCCCGCCCTACAAAAAGTTTCGACGGAAGTTTTAAGAAAGCGAATTGGAGTATTCATATTTAATAGTTTAACCGACCGCGAAAAATGGCGGCCACAGATCGGCACTTATACGCGAACGATCTTGCTAAAATGTGACCATGGCGCTTACCCCCGGTACTGACAAATTGCCCCGCGTGGTAATCCTCGGCTGCGGTTTCGGCGGGTTGTTTGCCGCCAAAGCGCTCGCCGGCGTGGCCGTGCAGGTGACGGTGATCGATCGCACCAATCACCATCTTTTTCAACCGCTGCTTTATCAGGTGGCGACCGCCGGCTTGTCGGCGCCGGCAGTGGCGGCGCCGATCCGCAACATCCTCGCTGCGCAGGATAACGTGATGGTGATATGCGGCGATGTTGAGCGCATAGACGCCGCGCGCCGTGTTGTGGTGCTCGATGGCGCAGAAGAGATCGCCTACGACCGGTTGATCGTCGCCACCGGCGCCACCAACAGTTATTTCGGCAACGATGCGTGGGCGACTTATGCGCCCAGCCTGAAGACGCTCGACGATGCCTATGAAATTCGCCGCCGTGTGCTGCTTGCTTTTGAGCGCGCCGAACGCGAAACCGATGCGACCAG